>NZ_CP053351.1:1200000-1500000 GCF_013394655.1 Winogradskyella schleiferi | reverse complement strand
TTTAACATACCAACGAGTTCTCCTGTTGACGAAATTTTAAGCTTTTTCAATATATTCCTTCGGTGTGTATCTACCGTGTGTGAACTTATACTTAACTTCTCAGAAATTTCTTTACTTGTATTGTTCAAAACGAGTAACCTAATAACATCGCGCTCTCTGTTGCTTATTCCCTCATTTAATAATTTTTGAGAAAAATTATTAAAATATATAGTTTCATATTCTTTTTTGGTATTAAGCAATTTAGCAGAAGCCGTAATCTCCATTTTTATATTTGGATCCAAAACCGTGTAATGAGCTAATCCAATTATGGGTTTTCCGGCAGAATCAAAAACCAAAGGGGTTGTATTCTGTACGATATTGACATAAATATCATCTGCATTTTTCAATCTAAAATTCCATGTGTAATTCGCATCTTTTCGTCTCTCTTCTGGTATTTCACTGAGTGTAAATTCCATTAAATTATTAAGTGCGCTTAACCATGCATCAACATCCCCTGGATGAATTCTACTCCAAAAATAACGCATACCATGTACTTTTAGCTCACTTGCGTCTAATCCTAGGCACGACTTATAGTTTTTACTTACATATTCGAAAGTTAATTCTTGGGTATTGGTAACGCAAAAAAACGTAGAACTGTAAGGCAAATACTCATCGAGCTCTATTAATTTTTCGATATGTTTCTTTAGAGATGGCTTGTCATATGACTTGAATATAAAGCGATATAAATCTTTGATTTGCGACTGTTTCATAATGTAAAAGTAAAAAATTAATCTAATTGGGAAAACCTAACATATCTCCCATTCCAACGATAAATAAATATAAACCATAAAACGCATTTTCAATGGTTACCATAAGCTTAGATTTTGTTTTTATAAATGTGAAATCAAAGGGAATTTCACCAAAAAAAAAGTCATGGTTACACCTGTAAAGCAGCAAGTTAAAATAAAGCTGTATTTATTACAATTAAAAGAATTTCATTTTTTAAAAGTGATTGATAGCGGTCAAAAAAAATGTTCTAAATATCGGTTCTTTTTAATACACAGACAGCAATTTATAGAAAATCAAAAATTCCAATTTCGTTTATAATTCATTCATGAAAATCTATAGCAAAAGCTACAGCAACCAATATGAATATTGGAAAGAATTCGACGCGGTTGTAAATTGTGCTTGGTATGCGTTATATTGAAATTGCCGTCGTATGTTTCACTTCATTTATCATAAACATACTGTACGTACTACCAATATGGTCAATGGTGGTTAGTTTTTTGACCATAAACTCCCTAAACGCTTCCATATCTTCTACCAAAACTTTTATAAGGTAATCATAATCGCCACTAATATGATAACATTCTAAGACTTCATTAAGCTTGGCGACTTCCCTTTCAAATTTTACAACGTAATCTTGTGTATGTTGCACTAACTTAATATTACAAAATACCACAAAATCTTTATCAACTTTCTTTTTATCAACTAGTGCCACATAGCGATTAACAACTTTATTATTTTCAAGTTTTTTGATGCGTTCGTAAACTGCCGTAACCGACAGTCCTAATGCATGAGCTAATGCTTTGTTGGTTTGTTTACTGTCTTTTTGTAGCAGTTCTAATAATTTTCTGTCAATCACGTCGAAAGTCATTCTTATATTTTTTCAGATTATAATCAAATTTACTTATAAACATAGATTATAAATCTTATTATTAGATTAAATATAGTTTTATTTTCTAAATAATCAATTTATGCTTGACAATACATCTAAAATTGTTCAATTTTGAATAACTAATCAAATCAAGACATTATGGCTTTTAAACCTGCAAACAATATTCAAGATTTACAGTACTTCGGTGAATTCGGAGGTGTGAATCCTTCCATTTCAGATTCATCAACCTATACGTTCTTATCAGCAAAAACAATGTTCGATACCTTTGAAGGTAATGCTGATGGCTGTTATTTATACTCGCGTCATTCGTCGCCCTCAAACTTATATTTAGGCGAAGCTTTAGCAGCCATGGAAGGTACGGAAACGGCAACCGTAACGGCTTCAGGAATGGGAGCTATTACACCTGTATTATTACAACTTTGTAATTCTGGCGACCATGTGGTCAGCAGTAGAACCATTTATGGAGGCACTTATGCTTTTCTTAAAAACTTTGCACCGCGTTTAGGTATTGGGACGACGTTTGTAGATATTACAAAACTAGATGTCATTGAATCGGCAATTACTTCAAAAACTAAAGTGTTGTATTGTGAATCGGTTAGCAATCCGTTATTAGAAGTTGCTGATATCAAAAGATTGTCCGAACTAGCGAAAAAGCATAAGCTTAAATTGGTCGTTGACAATACGTTTTCGCCACTGTCCATTTCCCCTATAAAATTAGGCGCAGATATCGTGGTACATAGTTTGACCAAATTCATCAATGGTTCTTCCGATACCGTTGGTGGTGTGGTTTGTGGTACCCAAGAACTCATCGATGATTTACGAAACGTCAATAGTGGAGCCGCTATGTTATTAGGTTCTACAATGGATAGTTTACGTTCGGCTTCGGTGTTAAAGAATTTAAGAACCTTACATATCAGGATGATGCAACACAGCCATAACGCGACTTTTTTAGCTGAAAAATTTGAAAACGATGGTCTAAAAACCGTTTATCCAGGATTGGCCTCTCACCCATCACATACGTTATTTAAATCCATGATGAATGAAAAATATGGCTTTGGTGGTATGATGACCATTGATGTTGGTACTCTAGATAAAGCCAATGCGTTGATGGAAATGATGCAAGAACGCAACCTTGGTTATTTGGCAGTTAGTTTAGGATTCTACAAAACCTTATTTAGTGCGCCAGGCAGTTCTACATCGTCTGAAATTCCTGAGGAAGAACAAGAAGCGATGGGCTTGAGTGATGGTCTCATCCGTTTTTCTATAGGATTGGATGCCGATATTGAACGTACTTATGAACTGATGAGGGCTTGTATGGTGGAATTGGATATTTTATAAACTTAAAAAAACCTGAGCCTCAAACTCAGGTTTCTTTATGCTATAATAAAATTTATTTTATTTATCTAATTTTATTTATCTAAAAGCTTTTCTATTCTGTCTAAACGCGCTTCAAGAGCTTTTATTTTTTCATCTTGTGTGCTTATCGTATTTTCTTGTGTTTTTATTTTCTTATTCAGCTCAGTTATATATAGAAATTGCTCTTCTAATTTCTCCAAATTTGTAATAGTAGCTTCTGTAAGTTCTAATTTGAAGCCATTCTCCATAACTTCGGCAAACGATTTTACACCAGGTAAATGACCGTTTTTAATCACAAACGCTTCTGCCTTTTCTAATGTATTGAATTTATAATCAGACTTAATTTCAGACATTCCGCTATAGTAATCTTGAAAAACATAATCGGCGTATGCTGTGCTCGTTCCAGTTGCCAAAAAACTCGGTGCATTAACAATACCAGACGTTATGACTTGAGTAATAGCGTTATTACCTAAGCGTATTTCATAATCCGCAGAAGCAGTTGCCTGATAACCAATAGCTATTGAATTTGTTCGGTCAGCCGTACTAGCACTATGACCAATAGCCACACTCTGATTTCCACTTCCATTAAATTGATTAGCTCTGTAACCTATTGACACGTTACTACCACCTGTATAATTAAACATAGCATCTACACCAATGGCCACATTAAATGCGGAACCACCACCTTGAACCATAGTAGCAGTACCAATAGCAATATTAGACTCTCCTCCTCCTAGCGCTAATCCTGCCTGATCACCGATAGCTACATTATTAATTGATGTTATGGACTGACCAGCTTGATAACCTAAAACAACATTCTTTGAAACCGTTTGTGACACAACAGAGCCAGTGCCCATAGCATCTGTCCCAATAGCTATATTACGGTCTGAAGCTGGATCTAAGTGATTGTCTAAAGTATTTGTACCGATAGCGATATTATTTGGAGCTCTATTGCCAACACCTGCTTCATAACCAATCGCAATAAATCCAGTTGCTCGGTTATTTTGTCCCGCTCTATAACCTATTCCAATATTTCTATTTCCAGTACCAGTAGCTTGACTGGCGATATTATTTTGAAGAGCTTGATAGCCTACGGCAACATTATCATTTCCAGGATTTAAATTAGTGAGCGTATTATACCCTATTGCAATATTGGCATATCCTGAAAAAGCATTAGGGCCAGCAGCGGTAGAACCAGATAGGGCATTACTTCCTATAGCAACGCTTTCTACACCATTAATACTAGATCCTAAAGCGTTTGTCCCAAATGCAACATTGTTTGTATTCGTATTCACTTCTAAGGCACCAACACCAAAAGATGTATTTGTTGATCCAATTTTTCCAGCTGGTAAATTGAATCTTCTAAAAGCAACGTCTGCGTCGTTTATAGAACCCAAAAAATTAACAGCTGTTACAGTAGGATTACCATCTAGAAGCCAACCACTACCACCAAATCTTACCCAAGTTAATGTACCTGAGATATCTGCTAGGTAGTAATAACCTGGTTCTACCGTACCATTACTTGTGGTGTTAAATACAATTTCAGATTCAGTAGGTGTTGCGACTGTTAATGTTGTTAAATCTGTTAAAGCAACTCTTGGTATCAGTAAACCATCTGTTGTCGACGTTATTTCGAGAGCTCCATTAGGAGTAGTTGTACCTATACCTACCTGTGCATTTAATGCAAATGTAAACAGTATTAAGAATGAAAATTTTATAATTGATTTCATAGCTGAATCATTTGGTTTTTGAGGAGGATTAAATTTTAATTTTTGGAATAATAATTATGTCATAAAATAACTTACGCATAGCAATTCATAACTTATGTAAGATATAACAAGAATATACGTTTGGCTATTTAAAAAAGGCATAAGAACCATACAGTTCTTAGATTATGTTCATGAGTACCAATACATCCTGATTTTAAAGGACTTTACAATTAGAAAAACTTAGTTATCTCATTAAGTAATTATTTAAATAACTGATATGTTGTGTTAATGTAGTGGTGAGTTTATACGAAACATGAATATATTTTTAACAATTCTATAATTAAATTGTTAGTTATTAAGGTTTTAAATTTCATTTCCTCAATATTATGTTGAATTATTTATAGATGTGATAATGCTGAATACGACGCTATTTAGCATTTGGTGCTAATTATTCAAATCATCTTTTGAACACATCTTGACTTTTTGTTCTTAACCGAAAACGAGAAGAAATCAATTGAGATGAAACTAATTGTGATAGGCATAGCATCACTACTCATAAGCTTATTGATAAATATAATTCGTGCTACTTTTTAGAATCCTATTAGCTATTTGCAATTGGTATCACAAAATCGTAACATTACAGAACTAAACTGAAGTAAAATGCAAGACAATGATAACCGCTCTGAGATTAATATAGAAGATCAACACATTATTGACAATAAAGAGCTTAATCTTACAGAAGCGCTTATTCCTGTTGTTATATTAATGGGTTTACTATCTTATAACATCTTTTTTGTTGAAGGACAAGAATGGTTTGGCACCTATACCAATCAAATTATATTATTATTAGGAGGAGCTGTTGCAGCTGTTGTTGGTTTTTTTAATAAAACCACTGTAAAAACAATGCTCGAGGAAGTTTGGGAAAACTTGAAAAGTGTATTTGTACCTATCATGATTTTGTTTTTAGTTGGTGCTTTGGCAGGAACTTGGTTAGTGAGCGGTGTGATTCCCGCAATGGTTTATTATGGCTTGCAAGTTCTAAGTCCAGGAATATTCTTACCTGCATCTGTGATTATAGCAGCAGTAATTTCTATTGCTACTGGCAGTTCGTGGACCACTTCTGCAACTGTTGGTATTGCTTTGGTTGGCATAGGAACAGCATTAGGTATCAATTCAGGCATGATCGCTGGAGCTGTAATTTCTGGTGCCTATTTTGGAGATAAAATGTCACCCTTGAGTGATACCACAAATTTAGCGCCTGCTATGGCTGGTACGGATTTGTTCACGCACATTAGATACATGGCACTTACAACAATACCTACTATAATAGTGACGTTAATTGTTTTCGCAATTATTAGCGCTTCAATTGCGCCAACTGGTAATGCAGATATTAGTAATTTATTGACCTCAATAGATGAAACCTTTAATACAAGTGCTTGGCTTTTTTTAGTTCCTGCTGCTGTAATATTACTTATCCTTTTAAAAACTAAACCTCTAGTTGCATTGGCCGCAGGAACGATATTAGCTGCTATTTTTGCACTAATTTTCCAACCTGAAGTTTTAAAGACATTGTCGGATTCAAGTTTTTCTGCCATTTTAAATTCCATCTTAACCGATACATCTATTGCAACTGATAATGAGAAATTAAATGACCTATTCTCCTCTGGTGGAATGAACGGCATGCTATGGACAATCTTCTTAATTATTTGTGCCATGGTATTTGGCGGTATTATGGATGGCATTGGCGCTTTAGCTCGTATAACCAAAGCTTTGCTTTCCATCGCCTCAACCATCTTCGGACTATTTGCAAGTACCGTGCTTAGTTGCTTGGGTCTGAATGTGATTGCATCAGATCAATATTTAGCCATCGTCATTCCAGGGAAAATGTTTAAAAAAGCCTATGAGGATAAAGGTTTAGCCCCTGAAAATTTAAGTCGAACATTAGAGGATTCTGGTACAGTGACCTCGGTTCTTATTCCTTGGAATACTTGTGGTGCTTACCAAAGTGGTGTTTTAGGCGTTAGCGTAGCAGATTATTTTGTCTATGCCATATTCAATTGGTTAAGTCCATTTACAACTCTAGTTTTCGCTGCCTTCAGAATTAAAATAAAAATGTTAACAAAACAGAACGTTTAATTCTTAACGCATTTCCGGCTTTCATTACCAAGTCCATAACTTTTACACGCTAAAATTATCATTCTCATAAATTATAGCACTCTTTTTTGAGGCCATTAGCACATACTATTTCACTATTAGCTATCATAATCAATATCTATTTTAAAGTACTACTCTTCTTACTAAATTTGTATCAGAAATTAATCATTTAAAACAAAATATAATGGCATTAGTAGGAAGACAATTTCCAAATTTAAACGTAAACGCTATGAATGACATGGGCGACACTTTTAAAGTGAACGTTCTTGAAGAAGCGAAAAATAACAATAAAAAAGTCGTATTATTCTGGTATCCAAAAGATTTCACTTTTGTTTGCCCAACAGAATTACACGCCTTTCAAGCTGCTTTAGGGGAGTTTGAAAAAAGAAACACTATAGTTATTGGTGCATCATGTGATACTGCTGAAGTTCACTTTGCATGGTTAAGCACTTCCAAAGACAATGGAGGAATTGAAGGTGTAACGTATCCGCTTTTGGCAGATTCTAACCGTAACTTAGCTTCAGCCTTAGGTATCCTCGATATTTTTAACGAACAATATGATGAAGAAACAGGACTTTTAACTGTTGAGGGTGACAACGTAACTTATAGAGCGACTTACATTATCGATGAAGAAGGAACCATTCAGCATGAAAGTGTAAACAACATGCCGTTAGGTAGAAATGTGAATGAATACTTGAGAATTATCGATGCATTAACACACGTACAAGAAAAAGGCGAAGTTTGTCCTGCAAACTGGGAAGATGGTAAAGATGCCATGAAAGCCAATGCAGAAGGTACTCGTGAGTATTTGAAAGCACACTTAAACTAGAATAGAACACTTAGACCTTTCAGGTTTCTAAAACCTGAAAGGTCATATAAATCGAAAACATGATCCAAGAATTAGATAAAGATAATTTACAAGACATCATTGCAGAAAACGAAACTGTTGTCGTACAGTATTCTGCTACTTGGTGTGGTAATTGCCGCATCATGAAACCAAAATTTAAGAAATTAGCAACAGAAAACGAGGATGCAACTTTTGTTATTGCTGATGCTGAAAAATTTCCTGAAAGTAGAAAATTGGCTACAGTAGATAATTTACCAACTTTTGCGACCTTCAAAAATGGCGAATTTAAAGGCCAAATACAAACTAATAAGTTTGATGTTTTAAAGGAACTTGTTGAAGAAGCACTTTAAGGATGAAATTACCAGTAATTAAAAATCTGACACAATTCATTGAAGACAATGACGAGGATTATATCGTTGAAACCATTGAAACACTTGAAAATCTAACGGAAGTTCCTTCTCTAAAAGATGAAGAACTCGATGTTATTGGCGAGTTAATTTCCAACATGTATGGCGCCATTGAGGTCCATAAAATGGTGAAAGATGGCACACCTAAGAAAGAGGCATTAAATAAATTTATGTCTCGAGTTTTAGGTTCGATTGATAAATAATTGAGAAAGAAGGATAATCTTATAAAACCACTTTGTGCAAACAAAGTGGTTTTTTTGTTTGAATTGTACATTAGCTATAAAGAAAATCTTCTAACTTAGTATACAAGTGCGGAATTTTTTTTCAGTAGCATCTGCTACGAGTCATTGTAACGGATTTTTGGCAATAAAATTACCTACAAACCAAAATAACCACCGAACCAAAATTGTGATTTTTTGGACTAAAAGCATAATTGATTGATTATAAAGTGTTTTAGTTTTGAATTATTAATATTTAAAAACATTTATTATGAAAACAATCAAATTAGTTTTAGTTCTAATTGTGTTTACCTTCAATTATACACAAGCACAAGAAAAACAAAATCAAACAACAATTAAAAACAATGACACTATGAAAACTTATGTAATTGAACGTATTATTCCTGGAGCTGGAGAATTAACAGCTGAACAATTAATAGGAATCTCTCAAACATCATGTTCAGTCTTGAAAGAAATGGGACCAAAAATTGAGTGGCAGCATAGTTATGTTACTGGAGATAAAGTGTATTGTGTTTACAAAGCAGAACATAAAGAATTAATTGAAGAGCATGCAAAAAAAGGTGGTTTTCCTTCAAATTCAGTGAATGAAGTCAAAACTGTAATTAGTCCAACAACTGCTGAACTTTAAAAATACTTTGAGACTTACTAAGAAGCTATCAAAACATCAAAAGTGATAGCTTCTTATTTAAAATAGTTATATTACTTAAAATTTATTTCACATGCCAATATATATGGACTTTCATGATTTGCCTGAAGGAGTAACCGCGGCGCATGTTGCAGAAATGCATCAAGCAGATTTACAAATTGAACACAAATACAATTGTCGCGGGTTAACATATTGGTGTGATGAGCGACGACAAACAGCATTTTGTTTAATAGAAGCTCCAAATGAACAAGCTATAAAAGAACTCCATGAAAAATCACATGGAGCTGTTCCACAACGTATCATAGAAGTTAATGATACCCTAGTTGAATCTTTTTTAGGTCGTATTGAAGATCCTGAAAAATCACAAAACACAAAACTCAACATTATTAACGATTCAGCTTTTAGAACATTAATGGTTATTAACATTAAAAAACGTGTTTTAAGAACTAAAAATATAGAAACTTTAAGTGCCGCAATTCGTGGTTATAATAAATCAATAATAAATATTGTTAATAATCAAAATGGACGTGTTGTCAAGCAAGAAGCGAATTCATTTTTAACGTCTTTTACTAGTGTTACAAATGCCGTCGATAGTGCTATTAAAATTCAAGAATTATATAATTGTGTGATTACACCAGATTTAGAATTTAACATAGGTATAAGTGCAGGTATTCCTGTAACTGAAAATGAAAGTATTTTTGAGGATACTATAAAAGAAGCTAATTATTTGTGCTATGCAATTAATGGCAAAATATTACTGTCACCAGAAGTAAAAGATCTATATGAAAGTGAAAATCAAAACAATCCGATTAATATAAACGGCGTTAAATCATTAACTGTTATTGAAAAGGAATTTATAATAAATTTATTCGAATACACTAATATTGTTTGGAATGACACAGGGACTAGTGCTTTAGATTTTTGTAAAGGTTTAGGCTTAAGTAAATCAAAACTATACCGAACTATGATTTCTATAATCGGGAAATCTCCAATTAGTTTTTTAAAAGAGTATAGATTAATTAAAGCTCTTGAATTATTAGAAAAACAAACATCAAACATTTCTGAAATTGCATATCAAACTGGTTTCAGTAGTCCAACTTATTTTTCAAAATGTTTTTACGAAGCTTATGGTGTCTTACCGTCAAAATATAACAAGTAACGATTAGCATATCAAAAATTTTCAAAAACTCTTTTCTTCATTTTCAAAAATTCACTTAAGAGGTAAGCCCACAAATAACATGTATGACTAAATGCTAAAGCTGGCTAATACGAGCATCTTATCACCCTTTTTACTATGTGATTTTATTGAGGAAAAATAATCACGAACTTGAAGGCAAATAGTCCTATTTTAGGACAAGACACGCATGAAAACTTTAAAGAATCCGTTACTTCTTTTTAGTAACAATTATAAAAAAGGTGATCCATTCCTGAATCACCTTTTCTAATTGCTATTAATCAAATAATTACTTCAAATCAAAACGATCAGCATTCATCACTTTAGTCCAAGCGGCAACAAAATCCTTAACAAATTTTTCTTCGCCATCATTTGCGCCGTAAACTTCACAAACGGCTCTTAATTCCGAGTTAGAACCAAAGATTAAATCTGCTCTTGTGGCTGAGAATTTCATCGCTCCTGTTTTACGGTCACGACCTATAAATTCTTTTTCTTCTGATGTGGCGGCTTTCCAAGTGATTGATAAATCTAATAGATTTTTAAAGAAATCATTGGTTAAGCTTCCTACGTTATCCGTAAACACACCATGTCTAGAGCCATCATAATTTGCTCCCAACACACGCATACCTCCTACTAAAACGGTCATTTCTGGAATTGAAAGTGACATCAAGTTCGCCTTGTCAATCAAAAGATCTTCAGCTTTGATATCCATATTCGCATTTTGGTAATTTCTAAAACCATCACCAAGAGGTTTCAAATAATTAAATTGCTCAATATCCGTTTGCTCTTGTGACGCATCACCTCTACCCTGTGAAAATGGCACAGAAATGTTATGACCTGCTTTCTTGGCTGCTTCTTCAACACCAACTGTACCTGCCAATACTATTAAATCGGCCATAGAAATCGTTCCATCAAATTTAGATTGAATGTCGGAAAGTACTTTCAATACTTTATCCAGTTCTTCAGGATTATTTACTTTCCAGCTGCGTTGTGGCTCTAAGCGTAAACGTGCACCATTAGCGCCACCTCTTTTGTCAGAGTTTCTATAAGTTGAAGCCGAAGCCCAAGCTGTTCTTACTAGTTCTGAAATTGACAAACCAGAGTCCATTAGCATTTGCTTTAAAGACGAAATATCAGCATCACTTAGATTATAATCCACTTTCGGAATTGGATCTTGCCAAATTAATTCCTCACTTGGTACTTCTGGTCCTAAATAACGATCTATTGGTCCCATATCTCTATGTGTTAGCTTGTACCAAGCTCTGGCAAACGCATCTTCAAAGGCTTTATGATCTTTATGGAAACGTTTTGAAATTTCCAGATATGCAGGGTCTGTTTTTAAAGCAATATCTGCAGTAGTCATCATCAGCGCTTGTCTGCCATTAGCGTCACCAGCTTTTGGTGCCATTGGCGCATTAGAATCAGCCGTTGGTGTCCATTGGTGGGCACCAGCTGGACTTTTTACTAATTCCCATTCTTTGTTTAATAAAACATCAAAATATTCATTGTCCCAACGTGTTGGATGCGGTGTCCATGCACCTTCGATACCACTGGTAATAACATCATCCAAAACACCACTATTAAATGAATTCTTCCATCCCATACTCATATCTTCAATCGGCGAACCATGAGGCTCTGCGCCAACATATTCATTCGGATCTGCAGCACCATGCGCTTTACCAAACGTATGTCCGCCTGCAATTAAAGCTACCGTTTCTTCATCGTTCATTGCCATTCTACCAAACGTTTCCCTTACATCCTTGGCAGAACCCATTGGATCTGGTTTGCCGTCTGGCCCTTCAGGATTAACGTAAATCCAACCCATCATTACTGCCGCTAGTGGATCCTCCAAGTCACGCTCATTGTAGTTATCACTGTTTCCATAACGTTTTTCATTGGCGCCCCATTCCGTTTCACTTCCCCAATATACATCTTGTTCTGGCTCCCAAATATCCTCTCTTCCACCTGCAAAACCAAAGGTTGGGAATCCCATGGATTCCAAAGCACAATTTCCAGCCAAAATCATAAGATCCGCCCAAGATACTTTTCTACCATATTTTTGCTTAATTGGCCATAATAACAATCTCGCTTTATCCAAGTTACCATTATCTGGCCAGCTATTTATCGGTGCAAAACGTTGATTACCTGTACCAGCACCACCACGTCCATCACCTACTCTATAAGTACCAGCACTATGCCACGCCATACGAATCATAAAACCACCATAATGCCCATAATCGGCAGGCCACCAGTCTTGTGAATCCGTCATTAAATTAAGAACATCTTGTTTTAATTCTGAAAAGTTGACGCTCTTAAACGCTTCAGCATAATCAAAATCGTCACCTAAAGGATCGTTCTTTGAGGCATGCTGTCTTAAAATATTCAATTTTAATTCATTTGGCCACCAATCCCTGTTTTTTACTCCACCTCCTGCGACCGCTTCTTGCTTTCCGCTTAAGAATGGGCATTGACTCGCATCGTTGTTATTAAGTTCAAAAGTCTCTGTGTTTTTATTGTCCATGATTAAATTGTTGTTTTATCGTTAGAAGTTTTAGAAGTTAAATATCCCTAAAGTTAAAGAATATTCAGCTTCAAATAAAATCTCTATATTTTTTTAACTTATATTTTAATAGTTAAAATCTATTTTCAGCATTCGAATAGTCTTTTCGTGTTATAGCAAACTTATCTAGCTGGCTTTGCTGGTCGGCAATGACGAAAACTTTATTTCTATCCTAAACAAAAAAAGAACAGAATTAAAATCTTTATGCCATTCTTATAATTTTAGTTCACGAATTATAAAAGAGCAAAGAAACTTTATTTCATAACACTAATTGCTCAAGATCCTATACTTTAAACGAACACAAAATATTTTAATTGGATCTAATCGTTTGTAAATAAATGTCATATTGAATTATTATATTCAATTAAATAGTGCCATTCTAAATAAGACCAATAGTGTTAAAATGTTGTAAATGATAAATTTGATTTATATTTTTAAAAGAAAAAATCGTCATGCTATTTAAGAAAACTAATGTTGAAGAAAAATTACGGCGTTTCAAAAAGCGCCAAAACAATGAAGATTTTATTCTTAACGAAGTACATCAAATACTTCAACAAGATGACATTAAGGATGAAAGAATTCTAGATACCTTGTCAGCGTCCAACAACGGCATCGATAACAATTTTAAATTCGATTTACTCGCCACAGAACACATCTATCACATTGACGCTATTAAAACCATTTGCATTGATTATAGACTTCGGTTTTTGGATACCAAATATTTCAAAGGCGAATTACCCTATGAAGCCATTTCTAAAATAAAGCAACTGGAAAAAGACCATAATACAGAAATCAATGGTTTTAAAATTGTGGCGCCTTCAAAATTATTCAAACTAGAAAATGCAGACGATCCTTTACTTTTTGCACCTATTGGAAATGGGTATTATTATCTAATCCATAAATGGGGAAATGACCTTCACCCTTTTAGAAAGTTACTGATGTTACCATTCAAAAATATCGTCAATCTTTTGGTTACCACACTTCTGGTGAGTCTAATTGCTACAGGTTTAGTGCCAGATGGCCTTTTTGCCCATAACATGACCGATTCACAAATAGGAATGATTTTCTTTTTTATGTTCAAATGTATTGCTGCAATGGTGATTTATTATGGGTTTGCTACTGGTAAAAATTTTAATACTGCCATTTGGAATAGCAGATATTTTAATGCCTAGAATATATTTTGAAATGTGGTTTTTATGTTAATTGAAGAATTTTAGAAAAGAGTTCCTCCTAAAATAGTGTAACATTCTGAAGTTTTTCGTAACTTACTATTACATTTAAATCCTAATATTATGAGCACGATAGAATATACAAAAGTTTATGAAGGTAGTTCCATTTT
This sequence comes from Winogradskyella schleiferi, assembly GCF_013394655.1. Taxonomy (NCBI): domain Bacteria; kingdom Pseudomonadati; phylum Bacteroidota; class Flavobacteriia; order Flavobacteriales; family Flavobacteriaceae; genus Winogradskyella; species Winogradskyella schleiferi. Next base: position 1,485,912 of record NZ_CP053351.1, on the reverse strand, counting down.
AGCTATCCGAGTTAGAGACGAATTAGAGCGTACAGGAATTATTCCCATAATAAAAGACGAAGGCGAATCACAACGATTAGGAGGTCAAGGTTCAATCAACAGTGGTTATCAAGAAGTATTTGTGCATAACGATGAATTAGATAAAGCCATGGTCATTGTGAATCGTGTTAAGGCTGAGATGGAAGCTTCTTCTTAGTTAGCAATATTCAATAAAATTAAGATATCAAGCATCTTAAGAATATTAATTAATGATTATATTTTTTTATAAAATCATTCCAAAAAAAATGCTAGGGTTTATATTCACTAGCATTTTTTTAATTCATAAATAAGGTGAAGAGCTTAAACCGTCACACCATACATCTTCTCGCGCTGCTCTTTAATCTTTGTATCACTCATATACTCATCAAAAGTCATATAACGATCAATGACGCCGTTTGGTGTTAATTCTATAATACGGTTACCTACGGTTTGTGCAAACTCATGGTCATGAGTGGTTAACATTACTGTGCCTTTAAAGTTTTTAAGTGAATTATTAAAAGCTGTAATACTTTCCAAATCCAAGTGATTTGTTGGTTCGTCCAGCATTAAAACGTTGGCTCTTATCATCATCATTCGACTTAACATACAACGTACCTTTTCGCCTCCAGACAATACATCTGCTGTTTTTAAAGCTTCTTCTCCACTAAAAATCATCTTCCCCAAAAATCCTCTGATATGGACTTCTTCACGTTCTTCTTCCGTAGTTGCCCATTGACGTAACCAATCGACCAATGATAATTTGTTGTTGAAAAATTCACTATTATCCAGTGGTAAATACGATTGCGTGGTGGTTACTCCCCAAGAAAATTTTCCTGCATCTGCTTTTTCGTTGCCATTCAAAATTTGATAAAATGCCGTTGTAGCTCTTGAATCTTTAGAATAAACGACCACTTTATCACCTTTATTCAAATTGATATCAATATCCTTAAATAATACTTCGCCATCTAAACTGGCCGATAGACCTTCAACATTTAAAATTTGGTCTCCAGCTTCGCGATCGCGTTCAAAAATTATCGCCGGATAACGACGACTAGAACGTCTTATTTCAGAAATGTTCAGTTTATCGATCATCTTCTTTCTACTGGTTGCTTGTTTGGATTTTGCAACGTTGGCCGAAAAACGACGGATAAAATCTTCGAGTTCCTTTTTCTTCTCTTCAGCTTTTTTATTTTGCTGTGCATGTTGTCTTGCCGCTAATTGAGACGACTCATACCAAAAGGTATAGTTACCAGAGAAATGGTTAATTTTCCCAAAATCGATATCAGAAATATGTGTACAAACCGAATCCAAAAAGTGTCTATCGTGAGATACTACAATGACACAGTTATCATAATTTGCCAAGAAATTTTCTAACCAAGAGATGGTTTCATAATCCAAATCATTGGTAGGCTCATCCATTATCAACAAATCCGGATTACCGAATAAGGCTTGAGCCAACAGCACGCGGACTTTTTGTTTACCATCCAAATCTTTCATTAAGGTATAATGATGTTCCTCCTTTATACCTAAGTTAGATAACATGGCTGCTGCATCACTATCGGCATTCCATCCGTTCATTTCTTCAAACTGTACCTGAAGCTCTCCAATTTTCTCAGCATTTTCATCCGTATAATCAGCGTATAAGGCATCAATTTGGGATTTCAACTTATATAGTGATTTGTTTCCTTTTAATACAGTTTCCAAAACAGTATCTTCATCATGCTTGTTGTGATCCTGCTCTAAAACAGACATACGCTTTCCTGGCTCTAAATGCACACTTCCAGATGTTGGATCCATCTTGCCAGCGATAATTTTTAGAAACGTGGATTTTCCGGCACCATTGGCACCAATAATTCCATAGCAATTACCATTATTGAATGTGGTGCTTACTTCATCAAAAAGAACGCGCTTTCCGAATTGTACCGAGAGATTAGAAACTGATAACATATCTTAAAACTTTATTGTGTTAACCTTATTTTTTTTGAGATTGCAAAAGTAGAAAATTAAACGCAAACTCAGCCATTTAACTGTATTTTGAATCTTAAAAAAACCATAAATGTTTTTCATTTGGTTTCGAAGTGTGTTTTGCTTAGGTAGCGTTTAAAAACATTATAAAACGGCCTCATAAAGTAGAAAATTTCACTACTTATACCCTCGCCATTTAACGGATTAAACCGTCACTTAACAAGATTTAACGAGGTATTAACAGGAGTTGCGCAATGCTTCCGCTATTTTTGTTTGACTAAACTAATACAAAACAAACCCATGTTTATCCTTCGCATTGTATTTGCTGTTACAATAATGTCAACTGTTTTTGGATGTCAGTTCAAAGGCAGCAATGCTAGTGAACATGCTTATATTGGTGGCGAAATTATCAATCCCAAAAATAACAATTTATTGCTTTACAACAATAAGGGTAAAATTGTTGATTCCATTACATTAGATGCTGACAACCGATTTATTTACAAAATCGAAAATCTTCAACCAGGACTTCATTCCATAACGCATGGCGGCGAATATCAAATGCTGCTTTTAGAACCTAACGATAGTCTTATGTTTAGGTTAAACACCTACGATTTTGATGAATCTTTGGTCTTTACAGGCGAAGGCGCAAAGAAGAATAACTATCTTATAAAAACGTATTTATCTAACGAAAAGGAAGCCAAGAAATTAGTAAAATATTCTAGAATGGTACCAGAGGTCTTCAATGCGTTTGTAGAGGAAAGACGTCAAGATCAATTAGATGAATTTCATAAGTTTTTAGAACGTAATGAAGAATCTGATTTTTTTAAATCCATTATTGAAGCTAATATAAATTACAACACCTATGCTGATAAGGAAATTTACCCGTTTGCATATTTCGGAAATAATAAATTAATCCATATCAAAGATTTACCTGAAGACTTTTTCGCACACAGAAAGGATATTGATTACAATGCGAGCCAATTGAGCAACTTCTTTGCTTATAATCGTTTTTTATTTTCACACATTGATAATTTGGCGATTGATGATTATTACAAAAACAATCCATACCATAGTAAATTCAATAGACATGCTATGTGTTACAATAAGTCTAAACTCGATTTAATTGATAGTATAATTACCGAGCCGACGATTAAAAATAATTTACTGAAATACAAAGCGAGGGAATTTATTAGCTATAACCATACTGAGGAAGATGCCAATGCTTTACTCGACCATTATTTGGAAAAAACGACTAGCGAGGAAGACAAAACTTATATGAAGGATTTGGTATCTTCATTGAAATTGTTACGTCAGGGAAACCCTTTGCCTAATATAGCACTCGTTAATTACAATGACACGGAACATTTTATAACTTCAATTATTACCAAACCGACCATTATATACTTTTGGTCATCGAACTCAAAATCGCAATATCGCAACAGTCATTATATGGTAGATAAATTAAAGCGACAATTTCCACAAATGGATTTTATCTCTATAAATGTGAATGATAATGACGATAAATTCTGGAAAAATATTATTGATAACTACAGCTTTAACACTATCAATGAGTTTAAGTTCAAAAACTCAAAGAAAGCACTTAAAACTCTAGCAGTGAATTATTTGAACAAAGCTATTATTGTTAATAAAGATGGAATTATATTGCATCCTAACGTTAATATTTTTAGTTCAGAATTCAACGAAACATTACAAAATTTGCTAGAAAAAAAGCATCTTATTGTTAAACAAGATGCTCTTAATCTATAGTTAATTAAATTGTGACTTCATTTCTGAATCACTTTATAACTCTTTATCTCCTATAATTTAGTTCCCTTTTTTATAATCCGCTAAGAATTTTTCTAAACCAATATCAGTTAAAGGATGTTTCAATAATCCCGTGATTGAACTCAAAGGTCCTGTCATAACATCAGCACCTAGTTTTGCACAATCGATGACGTGCATAGTGTGACGCACAGAAGCAGCTAATATTTGAGTTTCAAATGCATAATTATCATAGATATGACGAATTTCTGCGATAAGGTTTAAGCCATCTGTAGAAATATCATCCAAACGACCAATAAATGGCGAGACATAAGTTGCACCGGCTTTTGCCGCCAATAAAGCTTGACCTGGAGAAAATACCAAGGTCACGTTTGTTTTGATTCCTCTGTCCGAAAAATACTTGCAAGCCTTAATACCATCTTTAATCATCGGTAATTTAATCACAATTTGGTCGTGAAGTTCAGCCAATGCCTCGCCTTCCCTTACCATACCATCGAAATCAGTAGAAATAACTTCCGCAGAAACATCGCCATCAACAATGTTGCAGATGTCCACATAATGCTTCATAATACTGTCTGTACCAGTAATGCCTTCTTTTGCCATTAACGATGGGTTTGTAGTCACACCATCTAAAATACCCATATCCTGAGCTTCTTTAATTTGCTCTAGGTTCGCTGTATCGATAAAAAATTTCATGTATTGTAATTTTGAATTGTTGTGTTTTTTAGTTGTTGCAAAATTACAACTTAAAGCCTTATTAATAGAAATGATTTTTCATAATCTTTTGACATGTTGCTAATGACATACACTCTTCGTTATTCAACAATTAAAATATAGGTTTTAGATGTACTATAATTACACAATACATCAGAATCATCTTCATACTCCCTAAAAGGGCCATCAACATCCAAGTAGATTGTGATTCTGTAGGTTCCTGTAAATTCTGGTGTCCCTTCGATACTTATGGTTCTATAATTCACAAAATAATCCATGCCGACTGGTAAACCACTAACATCAAAATAATAATCATAATCTTCATCCCTTGGCTCATTAGTTATACCAACTCTTAAATCGGTATAATAAAAACTTTCTGTAGAGGCAATTGGAAATGATTTGTTAGGAAGTTCTGGTTCTTTTGGAATGATGCAATTGATACCGTTTTCACAACCTAAGAATAATAAACCGAATATTAAAGGAATACTGTAGTGTAGTTTCATAATAGCTTATTTGCAATTTAACATCACAAATAATGTACCAAGTCCTACAACTTATAATGATTCATCAACAACTTTTCATAAACATTATCTGGGAGAATGCGTTTTAAGACAATAGAGAATTTTTGCATAAAAGCACCAACCTTATAATGAATTTTCGGGTTCTTCGTTTGTATGATTTTATAAATTGCTTCTGCCATTTGTTTCGGGTCACTTCCACTATCCACGTGTTCATCCATCATGCTTAACGTTTTTGCATAAGTGGTTTTATATGGAGAGTCTTTTAAAACTGGAGCATGATAGCGACCAGCAGCAATATTAGTGGCGAAATCGCCTGGAGCCACATTGGTCATATGGATATTAAACCCTTTTAATTCCATTCGAAAAGCTTCGGTAATGAGTTCCAGCGCACCTTTACTTGCACTATAAATGCCGCGATATGGTAAACCCATATAACCAGCAATCGATGTAATGTTAATTATTAAACCAGAATTCTGTTGACGCATAGTTGGCAAAACTGCTTTTATAACATTTATGGGACCGAAAAGATTGGTTTCAAAATTGCGCTTTATTTCTTCGTCTGGAATTTCTTCAATAGGACCAGTTATTCCTGCTCCAGCATTGTTCACCAAAACATCTATTTGAGATTCATGTTTTAAAATTTCTGCTATACAATTTGAAATCGTTTCTGGTTGGGTAACATCTAAAGCTACAATCTGAAATTTACTGTTTGGATAATTCTCGGGATTTCTGCTCGTACCATAAACTTTAAATCCTTTGGCTTGAAGAAACTCACCAACCGATTTTCCTATTCCAGAAGATCCTCCTGTGATCAATACAACTTTAGACATAATAATTTATAAATTTCCAATTGCAAAATACAAATTCCAAAATTAGCATAAACCAAATATAAAATCGAATAAATATGTTCGAGATTAAGTATATTAATCTAAGTAAGCATTTATGGAAACCGAGTAAGAGTTCCTTCCCTTGGGGAAGGCTAGGATGGGATAAAAAAAAAGGCAAGCTACCTACATCACACCGCTACGACCGTTTACCTTTGCTGCGTTCCCGCCCTGGAGGATTCAACAGGAGCTGGTTGTGTAGGACTTGCCAGTGGCAAAGATACAATCTTTAATTACTTTCACAATGATTTTTAAACTGAATTTTATTTAATAACTTGCTAAAAATTCAAACAGAACTTATGCATCTTGCTAAATATTTCATTCTCTTATCCTTAAGTTTATTTTTATCGAATTGTGGCGATTCAAATACATCAAATCAATCGCGTTTATCCATAAATACAACCGAAAAATCATTAATGCTTGGAGATACGTTAAAATTATCGATTCACAATCCGAAACAACTAGAAGTTTCCAATGTTAGTTACGAGCTTAACGGCAAACCCATTGAAAACAATATGGTTTTAAATAACATTTCACTAGGAAATAAAACCATCACAGCAAAGGTGAAAATCGGAGACAAAATGGAGACTATTACGAAGTCGGTTAAAGTTTATAACAATATCATTCCATCTATTTACACGTATGAAATTATAAATACATTTCCCCACGACATTAGTTCGTACACACAAGGTTTGGAATTTTATAATGGTGAATTGTACGAAAGTACAGGTCAGAAAAAGGAATCCAAGCTCAGAAAAATTAATTTTGAAACTGGTGAAATCTTAAAAAACATTGATTTAGAAGACCAGTATTTTGGAGAAGGCCTAACTATTCTTAATGATAAAATCTATCAACTGACTTGGCAAGCTAAACGCGGCTTTATTTACGATGTCAATACTTTTGAAAAGTTAAGTACCTTTAATTATGGAACAAGTAAAGAAGGTTGGGGAATTTGCAATGATGGAAAGACATTATTTAAATCCGATGGTACAGAAAAAATTTATCTCCTAAATCCTGAAAACCTTACAGAACAAGGTCATATAGAAGTTTATACTGAAAAAGGAATGATTCCAAGTTTGAATGAACTCGAATGGATTGATGGCAAAATCTTTGCTAATATTTACCAACGCAATGGTGTTTTAATTATCAATCCTAAAACTGGAGGTGTTGAAGGCGTTATTGATTTTAAACCGCTAAGAAAACTAGTGAAGCAACATCCAAAATTAGATGTTTTAAACGGCATCGCGTACCATCCAGAGCGTCAAACTATTTTTGTAACCGGAAAAAATTGGGACAAGCTATTTGAAGTAAAAATATCGAAACGATAGACGGTTTTAGTTATTTAGTGATTCAATCTGTAAAGAGACAAAAGAAGTGCAAATATTTGAAAAAACCATAACCGTCTCCGAAGACGATATCGACGATCTTAACCATGTGAATAATGTTCGCTATGTACAATGGGTTCAAGATATTGCCAAAGACCATTGGTTGGCTTATGCCACAAAAGACATCTTAGAAACCTATTCCTGGTTTTTGGTCAACCATTTTATTGAATATAAAAGTCAGGCATTACTGGGCGATACCTTGCTTTTAAAAACCTATGTTCCTTTGGTTGAAGGGGTTTCTACTACGAGACATGTCGAAATCATCAATACAAAAACCAAGCAACTTATTGTTAATTCGAAGGCAAAATGGTGTTTGATAGATAATAAAACGCAGCGTCCAACTCGTATCATTCCAGAAATTGGAGCGCTTTTTAAATAGGTAAAAACAAATCATTTTTAAGGGAGTACATATGAATCAATTCTTTAAAACATAATTGGAAACGATTCTCGCTCTCCTGCCGAAGCTTGAGCGAAGTTGGAATAACAAATTATTAGGTTAAAGTTTTTTTAAGATTGGGTTGATTTTCATTCAAAACACGTTTCTTTAACGCAGTAACCCACTCAGTCATGCATAACTTTACTTTTCTCTTCCTTTTTTTATGTGTGCCTTTTATTCAAAATGCCCAAACGTTGAATGGAAAAGTCTATGATGCCAAAGGAACAGCAAAAAATATTAAAGTCTACAATGACACTCAAAAGCAGCTTACAGTAACGAATGACGAAGGCGACTTTAGTATTAGTGCAACAGTCAATGACACTCTCTTATTTCAATCCATATTTTATCATCCGAAAGCCATTGTCTTAAAAGACTTTCATTTTGAAGGTATTGCTGTATTCGAGCTTAAAGAAATACTTACGGAACTTGACGAGGTTGAAATAAAATCAGATATAGAACAGCCTGTTTTTACTGAAGAAACTTATAATGCTGAATTAAAAAATTTTTTGAAAGAAGATATTAAGAACAATCCACACCTATATAAACATACAAGTGGAAATATATTGGCACTTCTAAGTCTTGTTGGTAAACTTTTAAAGAAAAAAGATAAATACAGGACACCAATTTATCAACCGATTACATATACACAAATGGATTCGTTATTTGAGAAAAGTTCTTTTTTTAATAAGCAATTGATAACTCAAAATTTAAAGATTCCTTACGATAAAAAAAATCTGTTTTATGATTTCTGCGAAGCCAAAGAAATCAGTTCAGAATTGCTGAAAGACGAGAACAAAATGCAATTATTAGAAGAATTGGTTTTAAACAGTCAGTTGTTCCTGATTCTTTTAGAGCAATATGGAGAAAAAAATGTAATAAAGAATTAATGCTTCTATTTTGCAAACTTTATGCTAACGTCAGTTCGAGTGACATTGCTTTTTAGCAATTTTTTATCGAGAACCTCTCATTAGACTTGTTCTATAACTCTACATATTAATCTGATCCTCAATACAACTTAAATTTTACTGAATTCGATAGATACAACTAATAAGAGTTACCTATATAATTTATGCACTTCTATAATAAATGCTAACTTCAAAAGTTATATTTTTAGGCCTTAATTATATTTATTACTTATGAAACGAGCGTTAATAAATTTTAAATAAATATTGACAACGGAAATATTTAAAATTTTTAATGCGAGAACGAAGTGGTTACACACGTTCTCAATTTTATAATTACTTTTAAAATCTCTTAATTATTAAAATTTAAACGTGTGAAACGATTACTAACATTTTTATTATGTTTCGGAATCTTATTATTTTGGAGTTCTTGTCGTGACGATTTTGAATTTACACCAAGTAATGGCCAACTAGAATTCGCAAGAGATACCATCTATTTAGATACTGTTTTTACAAATATTGGCTCAAGCACATATAATTTGAAAGTTTATAATCGTAGTGATGATGACATTGTAATTCCGACGATACAACTTGAAAATGGAATCAACTCAAATTACAGAATGAATGTGGATGGAGCAACCGGTTTAGAAGATGCACAAGAAGGCAAATTCTTCGAAAATGTAGAGCTACTAGCCAACGATAGTTTATTCATTTTTATTGAAACTACTATTGACATTTCATCATTAGGTGCGCTAGAAAACCAATTCTTATATACGGATAGAATTTTATTCGATTCTGGCAGCAATCAACAAGATATAGATGTGGTTACTTTAGTAAAGGATGCTGTTTTTATTTACCCAAACAAAGATGATGCAACCAATATCATTGAGACCTTAACTTTTGATGTCGATGGCGACGGCACACCAGACGAAACCAATCTACAAGGTCGTTTTCTTACGGATCAAGAACTGACTTTTACCAATGAAAAACCCTATGTTATTTATGGGTATGCAGGTGTAGGTGCTGGCAAAACCTTAACTATGGAAGCTGGTGCACGTGTTCATTTTCATGCAGATTCTGGAATAATCGTAACTGATAATGGGTCACTAAATATTAATGGCGAATTAAGTCCAGACCAAGAAACTTTAGAAAATGAAGTCATTTTAGAAGGTGATCGCTTAGAACCTTTATATGCTGATATTCCTGGTCAATGGGGAACGATTTGGTTATTCAACGGAAGTGAAAATAATACTATTAATTATACGACTATTAAAAATGCAACCGTAGGCATTATTGCAGATGGCAATCAAAATGCGTCAAATGATAAATTAACCATTACCAATTCACAGATTTATAATATTAGTAGTTTTGGAATTAGAGGAACTGCAACATCGATAACAGCCGAAAATTTGGTAATTAACAATTGTGGACAATCATCTTTTGCTGGTACTTTTGGTGGAAAATATAACTTGACGCATTGTACGATTGCCAATTATTGGAACAACAGTTTTAGACAATTTCCTGCCCTACTCTTAAATGATTTTATCATAGATGAAAATAATACCGTTTTTACTAACGATTTAACGGAAGCCAATTTCAATAACTGTATTATCTTCGGAAATGATAATCCTGAATTTTTATTGGAAAACGAAGGCAGCGTTTTCAATTATAAATTTACCAATTGTTTACTAAGATTTGATAATGAGAATCTCGAAGGATCAGGGAATTATAATTTTAGTGATACTATCTTTTATCAAGACAACGTATTTAATCAAGATCCTGATTTTGAAAATTCTTTTGAAAACATGATGCGCATAGGTTTTGATTCTGGTGCGAAAGGAATCGGTAATTCTACATTTGAGGTTGAAGATGATATTCTAGGAAATGAAAGAACAGGAGATATCGATGCTGGTGCCTATAATTTCACAACTTTTGAAGATTAAAAAATCCTTACTAAAATAAAAGATGAAAAAACGCCTTAATCTATTAGCGGCTATAATTTTATTTTCAAACTTATCCCAAGCTCAATTTATTAAAGAGAAATCACTAAACGCACAAATCGGATTTGGAGTGAGTTCACCCTTTGAAAGCGCCGACGATGTTGCTGGTACTGGTTTTTTTCTTCAAGGTGAGTTTGTTATGCATATTACTTCTTGGGTAGAATTAAAACCATATGCCGGATTAATTTTGACCAATTCTAATGGTAAAGATCTTAATGATAATCCAACAGATGAAAAGGTAGAGTCCAAAGCATTTTGGTTTGGTGGGAAAGCAAGATTAAGAGCACCTATTCCTTGGGTTGCACCATATATCGAGTTAGGTTTTGGGGCATCAATAGGAAAATTTGAAACATTGACAACATTTACAAACATTGAGAAAAAAGGATTATCATTTCACATACCATTTGCTTTTGGTTTGGAATTAGGACGCAATAATAATATTGATTTAGGCTTTTCATTTTATATACATCCTACCGTTGAACAATCCGTTGGTGCATTTGCTGTTGAGATTTCAATTCCTTTAAAAAATAAATCATAAGCAGAACTTTTCTTGTACAAAAAAAGCCTTTCAAACTAAATCGAAAGGCCTTTATAATTGATAAACTTGAGTTAAAATAATTTCTTGTAATACTCGTCTGCCATTCTTCGGCTTGTAAATTCTGGAATAACATCATCCATACCATTAAAAACAATGTCCTGCCATTTTTTAGGCGTATCATAATAGGTTGGAATAACTTTATTTTCTAAAATAGAATACAAATTATCGGCATCAATTTTATCTTGATCCCAAACCGGAAGTTTATAATCTAATTCAGGTAAAACGAAACAGTTTTTTTCATCCTTTTCAAATTCGGGAATCCAACCGTCATTTGTAGAAACGTTTACAGATCCATTCATTGCGGCTGTCATACCACTAGTTCCAGAAGCTTCACGCGTAATTCGAGGTGTATTTAACCAAACATCAGATCCACATTTTAGTTTTTTGGATAAATCAATTTCATAACCAATTAACACCGCGAGACTCTTTTCACTTTTGGATTGATTGACCAAATAATCAAACGTGTCGATAGCCTGGAAATCAAAAGGGTAAGGTTTACCTGCCCAAATAATTTGAACCGGATATTTTTCGTTGGAAATTAATTTCTTAAATCGCTCTATATTGTGCAATAATAAGTCGGCTCTTTTGTAACCTGCAAAACGCCTTGCCCAAACTATGGTCAATACGTTCGGATCAAAGGTTTTTCCTGTTTGCTTGTAAACCTCTTCAAACAATTCTTTTTTCAAAATAGTTTTACGGGTTTTATAGGCTTTTATATTTTGAGCTGTCCACGCTTTTTTGATACTGGCATCTTGCCAAAATTTTTGATTCTGCGCATTTGTTATTGGGATGATTTTACTGACACCATCATAATCTTTCCACATATCATTGGCAACTTTCGCATGCAGTTTTGAAACGCCATTCGCTTTTTTAGCCATTCGTAATGCAGCAATGGTGTAATTAATCATACCTCCATTTACGGTTTCTTTTTCAAGTTCTTCTTCCGAAAGAGTCCTTCCAAAAAACCCACATCTATTTAAATGTCTAGCTTCCCGTTCTTCATTACCCGCTTTTTCCGGCGTATGTGTTGTAAAAACCATCTGGTTTTTCTTAACGCCTTGGTCCCTTAAATAATAAAAGGCTGGTAAGGCATGACCTTCGTTCAGATGATACGTGTCTGCGCCACCCAATGCCTCTACAACTTTAGCACCACCAATACCCAAAATGATACTTTGCGAAACTCGGGTTACCGGATTATTATCATATAAATGATTGGTTATAGTACGTGATAAATGGTCGTTTCCATCCACATCTGTCGTTAGAAAATACATTGGTACAGTACCAAATACTTCAGGTTTTAAAACATACGCTCTTACTTTTACATGTGGATTATCATGAAGCTTTACCTCTACTTCTATTCCGGTATCTTCAAGAAAATCGAAATGCTTGACGTTAAATTCCGTTTTTAAGGTTTGATCGTCATTTCTAGCTTGATCGTAATATCCATATTTCCAAAGCATCCCAATGCCTATCATATTCTGTTTAAGTTCGTAACCAGAACGCATATGTGAACCTGCTAGAAAACCAAGACCTCCAGAATAAATATTGAAAGACTGATCGATACCAAATTCCATACTAAAGTATGCTACTTTTTTCTTGTATTTTGTAGATGGTTTATAAGGATGGTGCCAGCTGCTATATTCGTTTTCCATTTTATATTTAATTTAAGCGTCAAACTTACCAATAAAAACTGTTAAGGTTTTATGATATATGTCATTATATTTGATAAAAGCGGGAAGAAAACTAAAAAGCCCTTCAAATAAATGAAAGGCCATTTTTATTTCCATATTTCAGATTTATTTTGATCCGGAGTCTTCGGCACTGAAAGGTTTTGTAAAATTTAAGCATTAAACAAAGGACGTCCTCCCATTAACTCATTAACTTTCTCGGCAATACCTTGTAAAACGGTTTCATTGTCATGGTTTTTAAGTACTTCGTCAATTAAATCCACAACATAGCCCATATCATTTTCTTTCAATCCTCTTGTCGTAATTGCAGCAGTGCCTACTCGTATTCCTGAAGTTACAAATGGAGATTCGGTATCAAAAGGTACCATATTCTTGTTTACTGTAATATCTGCTTTTACCAAGGCATTTTCGGCATCTTTTCCAGTTATATTTTTATTTCGAAGATCAATTAGCATCATGTGATTATCTGTTCCGCCAGAAATTAAATTGTAGTCTTTAGCCACAAATGCTTTAGCCATAGCATCTGCATTATGCTTTACTCGCAACATATAGTGCATAAATTCATCGGTTAAAGCCTCACCAAAAGCAATCGCTTTAGCCGCAATAATATGTTCTAATGGACCACCTTGATTTCCAGGAAAAACACCAGAATCCAACAATCCAGACATTTTACGAAGTTTACCATTTTTTAAAGTAATACCAAATGGGTTGTCAATATTTTCGCTCATCATTATCATTCCGCCTCTAGGGCCACGTAATGTTTTGTGTGTCGTGGTTGTCACAATATGGCAATGTGGCATTGGATCATTCAAAATCCCTTTGGCGATTAGACCAGCAGGATGCGAAATATCTGCTAATAAAACGGCGCCAACACTATCTGCCACTTCCCTAAACTTAGCAAAATCGATATCACGAGAATATGCAGAAGCACCAGCAATAATTAATTTTGGCTGTTCTTTTTTAGCTTGGTCAGCCAACATATCGTAATCAATAAGTCCAGTATCTTTCTTTACACCATAAAACGTAGGACGATATAATTTACCTGAAAAATTAACAGGAGAACCATGGGTTAAATGTCCACCATGGGACAAATCAAATCCTAAAATCGTATCACCAGGTTTTAAGCAGGCATGGAAAACAGCCGTATTTGCTTGACTTCCAGAATGCGGCTGTACGTTTGCGTAAGCAGCACCAAATAAAGTTTTTGCTCTTTCAATGGCAATATTCTCTACTTCATCTACCACTTCACAACCACCATAATAGCGTTTTCCAGGATAACCTTCGGCATACTTGTTGGTTAATACCGAACCAGCAGCTTCCATCACTTGGTCGCTTACAAAGTTCTCTGAGGCTATTAATTCTATACCATCGGTCTGGCGTTCTTTTTCAGCTTTAATGAGTTCAAAAATTTGTTCGTCGCGTTGCATATATAAGGTGTTTGTTAAATCGATACAAAAATAGTGAATACATTAGTTTAAATATCAAAAATTATGTAGGTTTGAATAGAATTAATGAACATTTAATCAACAATAACACTATGCCATTATCAGCCAACAATCCAGATCGTACCTCATGGTTACATGTCGGTAAAAATTCAGATTTTCCAATTCAGAATATTCCTTTTGGTGTTTTCTTAACCAGAGACGACATTATTACGATCGGAACGCGTATTGGAGATACAGCAATTGATCTCGGTGCATTACATCAGCTGGGCTATTTTGAGGGGATACCTTTAACAGATGATATCTTTTTACAAGATACCTTAAATGATTTTATTGCTGATGGTAGAAAAACATGGCGTTTAGTTAGAAATAGAATCGCTGAGATTTTTGATGCTGAAAACGACACTTTAAAAAATAATAATCCGCATAAAGAAACTATTTTGTTTCGTTTGGACGAAATTGAAATGCAGCTACCTATACAAGTTGGTGATTATACCGATTTCTACGCCAGTAAAGAACACGCCACCAATGTTGGAACGATGTTTAGAGATCCAGACAACGCATTAATGCCAAATTGGGTGCATATGCCAGTTGGTTATCATGGTCGTAGTTCATCTATTATTCCTTCGGGAATTCCGATTCATCGTCCGCAAGGGCAGACTTTGCCAGCCGATGCTGATAAACCTATATTCGGACCCTCCAAATTAGTGGATTTTGAATTGGAAATGGCATTTATAACAACGGACGCCAATGACTTAGGCGAACCAATTCCGATTGAGGAAGCTGAAGAATATATCTTTGGGTTGGTATTGTTCAATGATTGGTCTGCAAGAGATATCCAAAAATGGGAGTATGTACCACTTGGGCCATTCTTAGGTAAAAGTTTCGCATCGTCAATGTCGCCTTGGATTGTAACATTGGATGCTTTAGAGCCTTTTAGAACCGAAAGCCCAAAACAAAACCCAAAACCTTTGGAATATCTTCAAACGAAAGGCAAAAAGAGTTTTGATATTAATTTGGAAGTTGGAATCCAACCAAAAGGAGGCAAAGAAACTACGGTTGCAAAATCGAATTTTAAATATATGTACTGGAATATGGCGCAACAGTTGGCACATCATACAATTAATGGTTGTCCAATAAATTCTGGAGATATGATGGGAAGTGGAACCATCTCTGGACCAACACCAGATTCTTATGGTTCCATGCTAGAATTGAGCTGGAAAGGCACAAAACCTGTAAAGTTGAAAGATGGTACGGAGCGTAAATTTATCAATGATAATGATACGGTTATTATGAGAGGTTATTGCGCAAATGACGATATACGAATTGGTTTCGGGCAGGTTAAGACACAGTTGTTGCCTGTTTTCAATCCGAAAAAGAAGAAGTAAGAAGTAAGAAAATATTGAAAAGAAGATTAAGGTTGAATAACTTTAATCTTCTTTTTTTGTTTAAGTTTGAAAATATGGATTGTAAATAAAATTTTTTTCACAAAGCTCCTTAAAGAAGACACAATATAAAGACAGAATGATAGTGTTATATGGTAATTATATTCCTGCTGAATCCATAGTCGAGTTTGAAGTGAACAACTAAATCAATGAAGACTGCCAACTGAAAACTACCAACTCAGAAAGGTGCTTCACAACTAAAACTAACCCATTCTTTCTTCACAGGATGTTCAAAACCCAAAGTTTCTGCATGAAGATGTAATCGATTTGATGGCATTCCATATAAATCATCGCCAACAATTGGCATATTCAAGCCTTTTTGATGTGCTGCATGAACGCGTAATTGATGTGTTCTTCCTGTAATCGGATAAAAATGAATTCTGGTTTTGTTCTGCTTTACCTCGACAACGTCATATGTTGTGGTTGCTTTTTTGCCGTGTTCGAAGCAAACCAATTGTCTTGGTCGATTATTTAAATCTACCCGAAGCGGCAAATCGATCATTCCTTTTTTTAATTCTAAACTGCCATCCAATAAAGCGACATAACGTTTTTTTACGCTTCTATTGATAAATTGCTTTTGAAGGTTTTTATGGGTTCTCTCGTTTTTAGCCACTAATAACAATCCGGAAGTTGACATATCCAAACGATGCAATAATAATGGCCCTGTTGCATTTGGTAAATAGTTTTGCATTCGGGTTAGCACGGAATCTTTTATGGTTTTACCTGAAACAGATAAAAACTCGTGAGGCTTATTTATAACTAATATAAAATCATCTTCATAGATAATTTCTAATTCACCATTATAAACGCCTGCTAACTCTATTGGATTTGGTTCTATATCCAAACCTTGCATCATGTGTCCCAAAATAGGTTCGCATCGACCTCTGCACGACGGATAGAACTGTCCATGTTTTCTAACTTCTGCTGTTGGCGAAATTCCCCAATAAAATTCAGCCATAGCAATAGGCTTTAAGTTATTCTCGTATGCGTATTGAAATAATTTAGGTGCAGCACATTCACCTGCAGCAGCAGGAGGCTTACCTAAATCGGTAGTTTTAAAAATGGCTATTAAGTCTTTGATTTGACCTTTAGCGTTTAAAAATTGATACTGCTCATGGATTTGCTTTTGCAAACTTGCAGACAATTTCTTTCTTTCTCGTTTTAAAATTTCAATGGGTTTTAGTAAATCATCTAAATTATTTTCTGCGTCTTCAATCTCAGCTTCAAGATTAAGTTTCAAATATTTTAGATCAATATTACTTTGAATACTTTGTTGTTTTAATTCTTCAAAAAGCACTTCTTTCTCTGACAAAGATAAATTCTGCTCTGCCTCTACCCTTTGTTGTTTACGCTTTTGTTTTTTGGCTTTTGCAATCTTTTTAAATTCTTCAAGCTTATGGTCACTTTCAAGCTTTAATTGCTTCAAGTATTTTTCGGCATTTTCTAGTTCAGAGTTGTCTTCTAACGTTTCAATTTCAGAAGTCAAACGGTTTAAATGTGCTTCATTTTTTTTGTAAAAACCAGCTTTATTCAGGGTATCATAAATTGGCGGCACAAATCCTTTTAAGTGGTTGGTTTCCGCCAATTTTCCCGAAAATGCTGCAATATAGCCTAGTTGTCCTTTTGGATTTTCAACCAACATCACACCAAACATTTTTCCGATTTTCAAACCCTTTTTAGAATGACCCAAGCCAAAATTATGGTCAAAATCAGTCTGAGTTGACAAATATGATTTTATCTCATCTGCAGCTTTTATACAAAGTGGATGCGGTGTATAATAAAACGGAAATGTAAACTGTTTCGGAAGTTTTTCCGAGCGACATTCTATAGGATGAAAACAACCGTTTTCCGTACGAAACATAAGCCTTTTTATTGAGTTGCAAAGAAACAAAATTAACCCATAAACTCATCAGCGAATACACTCAAAACTTAATTTGGCATCATAATTGAAATTATAATTATATAACCAATAAAAACTCAAGATTATGAAAAAGCTTCTACTATTATTAACCCTTATTTCGGTACTCGTATCTTGTAGTGCCAAAAAGCAAATTGAAAGCGCCATAAGCCATGGAAATTATGACGAAGCCATTTCTGAAGCTTTAAGAAAACTTGAAAACAATAAAGACAAAAATCGCAAGCAAGATTATATTGTGATGCTTGAGGACGCCTATTATAAAGTTTTGGAAGAAGATTTACAGACCATTGCTCATTTTAAAAAAGACGGTAATCCTGAGCAATACAAAGCAATTTATAATATCTATGTGGATTTGGACGAAAGACAAAAAGCTATCAAACGCGTGTTGCCTTTACAGATAAATGGGAAAACATTGCATCTTGAATTTAATGATTACAGTTCTGAAATTGTAGATTATAGATATAAAACATCTGAGTATTTAATAGGTCAAGGGATTACATTGCTGGATTCCGGAGATAAATTCAACGCCAGAAAAGCCCACGGCATTTTCAGTTATATTGAACACATAAATCCAAACTTTGAAGAAAACAGAAGCTTAATAACTGAAGCTCATGAAAAAGGAATGGATTATATACATGTGTCTATTCAAAACCAAACACGTCAAATCATACCGCAACAATTGGAAGCCGAATTGGTAGATTTTAATACCTACGGGTTGAATCAATTCTGGACAACCTATCACGCCAATCCTAATGAAACTATTGATTACGATTTTGCCATGCAATTGCAATTAAAGCAAATTAACATATCGCCAGAGCGTTTTAACGAACGTCAGATACTGAGAGAAAAACAAATAGTCGATGGTTGGGAATATAAACTAGACAGAAACGGTAATGTGAAAAAAGACAGTTTGGGAAACGATATAAAGATCGATAAAATCATAAACGTAAGAGCAAGGTTTGTTGAAGTATTGCAAACCAAATCCGCTCAAGTTGTTGCAGATATTGTTTATACGGATTTAAAACAAAACCAAGTGATTGATGCCTTTTCCATTGATAGCGGCTTTGTTTTTGAAAATGTGTTTGGACGTTTTAGAGGCGACAGAAGAGCCTTAAACAGCGATGATATTCATCTTTTGAATCAAAGACAACTACGTTTTCCTAGTGATGAACAAATGGTATACGATTCAGGAGAAGATTTAAAACTAAAATTGAAAGATATTATTGGTACTTACCATATTAGAAAAAGTTAGTTTTAGTATAACATACAGAATAAAAACTCTTACTTAGGTAGGAGTTT
Source organism: Winogradskyella schleiferi (assembly GCF_013394655.1). Classification (NCBI taxonomy): domain Bacteria; kingdom Pseudomonadati; phylum Bacteroidota; class Flavobacteriia; order Flavobacteriales; family Flavobacteriaceae; genus Winogradskyella; species Winogradskyella schleiferi. The sequence continues at coordinate 1,466,915 of NZ_CP053351.1, read as the reverse complement.
TTTGTTTATAGCTGTTTTAATAGTAGAACGCATTGTACCTATATTGGTTAAAAGTTCTTAATTTAACGCAACCGTTTGTAAGAAACTACATCTAATAAAAAACAAAACCAATCATTATGAAAAAATTTACACTACTTCTTCTACTCGCTTTCTATTCCATGTTTTGTTTTTCTCAAGACCCAACAGTTTATATTACCAATGGTGGTAGTGGTTATTCTGTGATAGAGGGCAATACTTATACCTTTACAGTGAGTATGTATAGTGCAACAACTACAGATGTTATAGTAGATGTGTCAACGCTTCCAATTTCAGCGGATAATAGCGATTATACACCTTTATCAACTACAGTTACAATACTAGCAGGAGAGTTGAGCAGTACTCCACTTTCGATTCCGACATTCAATGATTCTTCTATCGAAGAAAATGAATATTTTACAATTGAAGCCGAGGTTACTTCTAATAACACTTCAAATGAGACAATCTCTAGAAATATTACCTTATGGGACAATGATACCACACCAACGATAAATTCAAATACAACACCAAGTATAATTGAAGGTCGATATTCTAACCATTATGTGAGTATAAGTAATTATTTTAGCTCTGACGTAACCATTAATTTATCTACAACATCAGGAACTGCAGATGCATCAGATTATGATCCAACGTCCGTTTCTTTAACTATTCCTGCTGGTGAACTTTCTGTATATTTTACAATCAATACATTACAAGATGCCATAACTGAAATTGACGAAACCTATACCATTACCTTAAATGTTACCTCAGGAAATACAACCAATACAAGTCTTGATATTACAGTAACAATTTTAGATAATGATACCACACCTACACTTAGCCTTTATACTAATACTAGTACAACTGAAGGGTATAATGCCTTTGTATATGCAAGATTAGACAGAGCTTACAATTCAAATGTCGTTGTTGAACTTACTACAACTAATGGTACAGCAGATAATTCAGACTATACTTCTGTCACTCTAACAAAGACTATTGCTTCAGGTTATACATCTACCAGCAGTTTTCAAATTCCAACTACTGATGATACCTTAGACGAACCTAATGAATCTATAAACATCACCGTGACGGTCATTTCAGGAAATACCACCAATACAACAGAAACGACTACTGTAAATATTGTTGATAATGATGGGTTGCCTGATTTCTACTTGCAAGCCGTCAATGACACTGATAATTCAACGGGTTTAACCTTAGACGGATTAGCTGCTGAGGAAGGATACGATCTTAAGTTTATACCACGATTAACTCAAATAAGCCCAATGGATACTGAGATTGAAATTACTACTACTAATGGATCTGCCGATAGTTCAGATTATACAACATCAACTATAGCAGTTACCATTCCTGCAGGTCAATATTCTAATTATTATGAGGTATTGGGTTATTCAACTATTTTAGATCAAATAGATGAAGATGATGAAAACATGTTCGTTAATGCACAAGTGACCTCTTCTAACACCTATAATACCGCATATACATTAGAAGGCATCATTATTGACAATTATGATCTCAATGCACAACCAGATGATGTGACATCCATTATAGAAGTCGGTACAACATTTCAAGTATTGGATAATGATACTTTTGAAGGTTTACCAGTTGATGCGGCGGATTTGGATGTTAGCTTACTTGGGCCAAATACTGTTGGTATTTCTTTAAGTTCTGATGGACTATTAACTATACCCTCTAGTGCACCGATGGGCATTTATCAAATTAACTATCAAATATGCCAAATTGCAAATCCAACCAACTGCGATATGGCCAGATTAACCATTAGAGTTGATTCTCCATTGGATGCAACCCATACTGCAACATATGTTGATTTCAATGGTGATGGATTTATAAGTGCAGGAGATACTATTGCTTACGAATTCACCATTACCAATAACGGAAACGCACCAATTATAGACATTGACGCTGATTATTATGCAGATTTTGACTTTGTTGGCGGACCACTAGCTAGTCTAGGCCCAGGACAAGTGGATAGTACAACATTCACAGCTACACAAATTATTACACAAAATAATATTAATAGTGGTTATTACGGAGGCGATTTAGAGGGTGCATATTTCTATGGTACTTATTATGATGTTGAATACCAAGAATATTTGTACGATCAAAGTCAAAGTTTTAATTTACAACAATCCGATGGCATAGAACTAAACGCCTTTGTGGATACCAATGGAAACGGAACACAAGAATCTAGTGAAATCAATTTTCCCTTAGGACAGTTTAACTATGAAGTAAACAATGATGGTGTAATAAACAATCTTTACGTATCTCCACATTATTTATATGAATCTAATCCATCTACAACCTATGAGCTTTCTTATACAGTAGATGCTGATTATGCCGCTAATAATACTACTGCAGCAAGTTATTCTAATGTCACAGTTCCCATTGGTTCTGGAATTACTACTTATGATTTTCCTATTAATGTAACGCCTTATAATGACTTATCAATTGATATTTCAGCCTCTTGGAGACCACCAATTCCTGGTTTTCAATATTGGAATTACATCAGTTACACAAACAATTCTAATGAAACAGTAACATCTGGCACTATAGATTTTACAATGGATAGTGCACTTAGTTTACTGAGTGTTCATGACGTTACTAATTATTGGTACAATTATAATCCTGCTTCGGTAACAATAACGGCTACTGGCTTTTCTTACGCGTTTAGTAATTTACAACCTTACCAAACCAAACGTCTATGGGTTAAAATGCAAGTGCCAATTCTTCCTACAGTTAGTCTTGGTCAATTGGTTACAAATACTGTTGATATTGAATTACTGACTGATGAAATTTCGCCATCGAATAACACATCCAGTTTAACACAAACCATTGTTGGTTCTTACGACCCTAACGATATTACTGAAAAACATGGTGAAGAAATCCTCTTCTCATCGTTCTCAACAGACGATTATTTAACCTACACCATTAGATTTGAAAACACAGGGACTGCCAATGCTATTAATATAAGGGTTGAGGAACTCTTAAATGAACAATTAGACGAATCTACTCTGAAAATGGTAGATGCTAGTCATCCATACAATTTAGAGCGTATTGGAAAACAGTTAAAATGGAATTTCTTTGGTGTTAATCTTCCGCCATCAGAGGGTAATGACTCACAGGTTGGTCATGGTTTTATCACTTTTAAGATAAAACCGTTTCCAGATTATGCTGTTGGAGATGTGATACCGAATACCGCAGAAATTTATTTCGATTTTAATCCTGCGATAGTTACAAATACGTGGAATACTACATTTGTTCAAACTTTAGGTATAGCTGAATCTGATTTTAGCAACTTGACTGTTTATCCAAACCCTGTAAAGGATATACTCCTTATTAGTAATAATTCTGAAATCTTTACAGTTGAAATTAGTTCAATTCTTGGGAAACAAATTTTATCGAAATCAGTCGATGCTTTGACCACCGAAATTGATTTAAGTAAGTTTTCTAATGGTGTTTACTTTGTGAAAATCAAGAATACCAATAGAGAGAGGATTGTGAAGGTTCTTAAAGAATAAAACCTTAGTATACACCAATCTAATTAGAACTCTCATATTATACTTTAGTTTAATATGAGAGTTTTTAGTTTATTTTAAAAACACTTTGAATCTCGTTCAATCATCGATTCAATTCTCGGTAAATAGTAAAGACATCTCGACTAACTTACCTTAGTTCCAAAATATTTAATCTTTTTACTAATAACTTTGTAAACTACACAAATATTTATAAAAATAATTTATCGCCATTAAGAATTCTTAATCATTTTTCAGTATAATTTTTGCCATTTTGTTTTTGTTATTTAGAGTTAAATTGTAAGGAAATCATGTAATATCAGATATAAACAGTAAATACGTGATTTTAATCGAGTTATAAAAAGAATACAAAACTCTTATTATCAGTTTCTTATAACAATTTAAATCACTTTTTATTACTTACTAAATCCACAAATTACGACAATAATTAGGTCGTAAAACGCTTAACAAATATATTTTTATCGATGTTTTAATACACTTTATCGTGTTTTTATTTTGTAAATAATTTTTATCGCTCTATATTTGACCTCCCTCAATAGTTAATTCATCAACTATATTTTTATCCATTTGAATCTATTTCTAAAATTCTAAGTACTAAATAATTATTGTCCATAACAATAACCTAATAGTATTATGAAAAAGAGTTACTCTTCGTTAATTCAATTTTTAATTGCTTTAACTTGTTCCGTAAGTTTAACTGCACAAAACGAGTTTATAACAACTTGGAAAACAGACAATCCTGGTTCTTCTAACCCAACATCTATAATCATTCCCACTGTAGGAGGTGGTTATAATTATGATGTAGATTGGAATGATGACGGTATTTTTGACCAATTCGGTATTACTGGGACAATCACCCATGACTTCGGAACTCCCGGAACTTATACCATAAGAATTCAGGGGAACTTCCCTAGAATTTACTTTAATAATAATGGTGATAGAAGAAAGATAATTGAAATTAATCAATGGGGAAATATTGCATGGAGTTCTATGCAAAATGCCTTCTATGGATGTAGTAATTTAGAATTAACAACAACCCCTCCTGACGCTCCAGATTTGAGTGCCGTAAGCAATATGGTGAGAATGTTTAGGGAAGCGTCTATTTTCAATGGTTCTATTGATCATTGGGATGTTTCTAATGTTGTCTTAATGCGTGAAACATTTCGTGATGCTTCGGCTTTCAATCAACCTTTAAATTCATGGAATGTTTCTCAAGTTAGGTTCATGAACACTATGTTCTTTAGAGCGGTTGCCTTTAATCAAGATTTAAGTGCTTGGGACGTTTCTAATGTTGAACAGATGGGAAGTATGTTTAATGGAGCCTTTTCTTTCGATCAAGACTTAAGTGCTTGGAATATTACTTCTGTGCTCAATATGAATAACATGTTCCAGAATATTACACTTTCTACAGCCAACTATGAAAATATATTAATAGGTTGGAATAGTTTAGCTCTAAAAAATGGTGTTACTTTCAACGGAGGAAATAGCCAATATTGTTCCGTTGCCGCTACTGCTGCAAGAGCCAATATGATTGCTTCTTATAATTGGAGCATCACTGATGGTGGTCCTGAAGATGCAGTTACAGCTATCTGTATCGGCACACCATTCGCCTTAACCTTAGATGCAAGTGGAAATGCCACTTTAAATGTCAATGATATTGATAATGGGTCTTTCATGAATTGTGGAAATATATTGGGATTAAGCTTATCCCAAACTGCTTTTACTTGTGGAGATTTGGGAAGCAATTCCGTAACCTTAACTGCTGATAATGGCAATGGTAAGACTGATACATGCACAGTGACAGTCAATGTTATTGATAATACCGATCCTACTCCTGATGTAGCAACTTTAGCAACTATAACTGCGGAATGTGAAGTTACTTCCTTAACGCCACCCACGGCTACTGATAATTGTGGTGGAACCGTCACAGTGACTAACAACGCATCACTTCCCATTACAACCCAAGGAACAACGACCATTACATGGACCTATGATGATGGCAACGGAAATACAACGACCCAAGATCAAGATATCGTTATTGACGATCTCACTGCTCCTGTGCCTGATGTCGCAACTCTAGCCAATATTAATGCGGAATGTGAAATTACTTCCTTAACAACACCAACTGCTTCAGATAATTGTGGTGGTACCGTCACCGTGACCAACAACGCATCACTTCCAATTTCAACCCAAGGAACAACGACCGTGACATGGACCTATGATGATGGCAACGGAAATACAACGACCCAAGATCAAGATATCGTTATTGACGATCTTACTGCTCCTGTGCCTGACGTCGCAACTTTAGCCAATATTACTGCGGAATGTGAAGTTACCTCCTTAACGCCACCAACTGCTACAGATAATTGTGGTGGAACCATTACGATAACACACAATGCAAAGCTTCCAATTATAACCCAAGGAACAACGACCATTACATGGACCTATGATGATGGTAATGGAAATACAACGACCCAGGATCAAGATATCGTTATAAATGATGTTACTGCTCCGGTGCCTGATGTAGCGACTTTAGCAACTATAACTGCGGAATGTGAAGTTACTTCCTTATCGCCACCAACAGCTACAGATAATTGTGGTGGTACCGTTACGGTGACCAACAATGCATCGCTTCCAATTACAACCCAAGGAACAACCACCGTGACATGGACCTATGATGATGGCAACGGAAATACAACGACCCAAGATCAAGATATCGTTATTGACGATCTCACCGCTCCTGTGCCTGATGTAGCGACTTTAGCAACTATAACTGCGGAATGTGAAGTTTCTTCCTTAACGCCGCCAACTGCTACAGATAATTGTGGTGGAACCGTTACGGTGACCAACAATGCATCGCTTCCAATTACAACCCAAGGAACAACGACCATTACATGGACCTATAATGATGGTAACGGAAATACAACGACCCAAGATCAAGATATCGTGGTAAATGATGTAACTTTTCCAACCTTTAATTCTTGTCCAACAGACTACTTTTTAAATAATGATGCTGGATTTTGTTCAGCTATAGTTAATTATACGATACCAACGGCAAATGATAATTGCGCTGGCGTGACTGTAACACAAACGGATAGTACCGGTTTAACTTCTGGTTCTGGTTTTCCAATTGGAGTCTCAACATTAGAATATACCGCCACAGATATTAATGGAAATAGCACTATTTGTACTTTCACGGTAACTGTTATAGACAACGAAGTTCCAACCATTGTTTGCCCTGCAAACACAAACGTAAATGCCGATGCTAATTGTGAAGCAACTTCGGTAACTTTGACGCCACCGACTACAAATGATAATTGTACTGTAGCATCCGTTACAAATAACTTAGCTGGTCAATTACCATTACCTGTTGGTAATCACACCGTGACATGGACGGTTACAGATACTGCAGGTCTTACAGCGACTTGTGATCAGCTAATTTCAGTTATAGACGTAACTCCTCCTGTAATTACTTGTCCAACAGTCAATCCTTTTTATAATACAGATCTTAATCAATGTGATGCAACGTTATCATTCACAGCAACTGCTACTGATAATTGTAACGGATCACCACTTATTAACTATGAAATTGCTGGTAATCCAATAACATTCCCATATACCTTTTCTGTTGGAACAACTACTGTTGATGTCATTGCCGATGATGGGAATGGCCTAACCTCAACTTGTGATTTTGATGTTATAGTCGAAGACCACCAAGCACCAACTGCTGTATGTCAACCATTGATAATAACATTAAATGCTTCAGGAAATGCTGCTATTGCAGAAGATGCCATTAATAATGGTTCTTCTGATGCCTGTGGCGGATTGAGCTTTGATACTGATATCACAAATTTTAATTGTTCAAATATTGGTATTAACAATGTAGAACTTACAGTCACAGATTCCAGCGGTAATTCGGCAACTTGTACAACAACAGTAACAGTATTAGATAATGTTCAGAGTGCAACAGCATCGATTACCTCTACTCCTATTTCTCCAATTTGTTTAGGAGAATCCGTAACGTTCACAGCTACAGGTTCAAATTTAGGCACTAGCCCACAATACGAATGGTTTGTTGGAGGTGTATCGGTTGGTAATAACAGTGCTACTTATACCACAACAAGCTTAGCAAATGGAGACGATATATATGTTGAAATTTCATCCGGACCTTGTGATACCGTAACCACAAGTAATAATATTATAATGACGGTAAACCCATTGCAACCTGTATCATTTGCACTAAATGCATCTGCAAACCCTGTTTGTGACGGCGATAATGTAACTTTCTTTATAACCAGTTTAATAAATGGAGGTACGATGCCTAGCTATCAATGGTATTTAAATGGATCTCCTGTTGGAGGAAATACAATTTCATATGCAACCGCTGCTTTATCTAATGGTGACGTAGTTTCAGTAGAAGTCAGTTCAAATCTTGCATGTGCTGACCCAATTCCTGCAAGCGAAAGTTTAACAATGGTTGTTAATCCTATTCCAGTTGTTACTGCCCTTGCCAATGGTAGCAGTAGCGATATCACACTTTGTATAGGCGATAGTTTAACATTAACTGGTTCTGGAGCATCCACCTACACTTGGGACAATGGAGCAACGAATAACATCCCTTTTATACCTTCTGTTGGTACACATACGTATACGGTTACAGGAACACAGAGTGGTTGCGAAAGTACAGATACCATAACGGTAATCGTTGAACCAAATGCTTCGATTGCATTAATTTCTGCTAGTGCAGACCAAAGTGTTTGTAGAACTGGAGGAAATCCTATTGGTAGAGTGGAAAACATCGATTTCAATATTGCCAATGCGACATCTGTTTCTGTAACTGGATTACCTACAGGAGTCAATTACAATTATAATTCTGGATCTGGTCTGTTAAGAATTAATGGAAACCCCAACAATGCTATTAGTGGTGTTTTTAATTATACCATAACGGCTTCTAATGCCTGTAATACGGTTACTTCAACGGGAGAAATAACGGTGTACTACGGCACGCCTTCAACACCAGGAACGATAAATGGTCCTGGGTCATTTTTATGTCCTGTTTCTACCGCTATTTATTATGTGGCTGACGATTCAAATGTTGAAACTTATAATTGGACGGTTCCTGGAACAATGACAATTATTGAAGGACAAGGCACTAACCAAATTGAAGTTGATATAACTGGCACTGTTACTTTTTGGCAACAAATTAGTGTTACGGCCAGTAATGCCTGTGGAACTTCATCGGCAAGAACGTTAGGTATCCTATTAAACTTCAGTGCACCAGGTATTGATGCCGGTAACGACATTTATGTTTGTGAAGGAACAAATATGGTTACTATGGCAGGAGATGCTGATGGCTTAAGTAACACAGAGTGGGAATGGAGCGATAATGGATCTGGCGGAACGTTTTCAACAGTCGGAACATATGATCCTCCTGAATACTGTGATGGCTTTTATTGGTGGGGTTCTTGTGTTGGTACTTTAGTAGATCCACCTCCTAGACCTTTATATTCGGAAACAGCAACATACACACTTCCGTCTGGTCTTGTTGCTGGAGATGTTGTAACCATTAACTTAATAGCAGATAGTGGTGGATTTACTTGGTGTGACGATATAGAAGACACTATGCGTATTCATATCATTGAAAACCCAACAGCTACAATGGCCGTACCCGATACTATATGCTTGGGAGATGATATTATTGTTAATGGAACTCCAAATACAACTGTAAGTTATGCCTTTAATGGTTCAGCAGCTGGCTCTTTCAACATCGATAATTCAGGTACTATTACATTTTCTAATCTACCTTCAGGTAATTATGAATTAACGAGTATTCAATATACCAATGCCCCAAATAGCAATGGTGTAGGATGTGTTAACTTGCTCACTGGTGAAACAGTTTTAATTAATGTACCTCCAACAGTTGTAGCACCTGCTGATGTTACTATCTGTGAAGGTGATACAGTAAATTTATCATCGAGTACATTTGGAGGAACCAATGCAGTGGTTACATGGAGTACGTCTGGTAGTGGCGCCTTTAGTGGTAGCATTTACACACCAAGTGCTGGTGATATATTTAATGGAACGGTTACGCTTACTTATACAAACACACCTAGTGATGGCATATGTTCTTCTGTAAGTGACTCAATGGTAGTAACCATTAATGACGCTCCTACTGTTTATGCAGGAGTTAATCAAACTATATGTGGAGATGGTTCCATAGTCCTAAGTGGTTCAGTAGGTGGAGGTGCATCTTCAGCAACATGGAGTGCTCCTAGTGGTAATTTTTCTAGCAATACAGATTTAAACGCTACATACACGCCAACAATTACATCTGGAACAGTAACTCTAACTCTAACAACCAATAATCCATCTGGACCTTGTGGTTCTGAAACGGATACTGTTGTTATTACCGTAAATCAAAGTGCAATTGCAGATGCTGGTTCAGACTTTACGGTATGTAGTACTGATATCATATCTTTGAGCGGTAGTATAAGTGGTAGTGCCACTTCTGGAACTTGGAGCTCAGGTACTGGAGGCACATTTACAAATGCTTCCATTTTAAATACTACGTATAACCCAAATGCAACAGATATTACAAATGGAAGCGTTATTCTTACGTTAACAACAAACAATCCATCTGGAGTATGTAATCCGAATATGGATACTGTAGTCGTCACCATAAATGAAGCAGCCTCAGTAAATGCTGGCACAGTAATTACAACGTGTTCTAGTAGTACAACAGTAAATTTGAATGCGACTACAAACACTCCTGGTTCATGGTCTGGTGGTACTGGTACGTTCAACAACGCAACTTTACCTAATGCTACTTATACCTTAGGTGCTGGTGAAAATACAGGAACTGTAATACTTACATTCGCAACGAATGATCCAGATGGAGCTGGTCCTTGTTCTGTAGTTTCAGATACTGTATCAATTAATATTATTCCTTTTGTAAATGCTTCAGCGAGTAATTTAACAACGATTAGTTCTTGTAGCGATACCACTATTCAATTGTTTGGTAATGGAAGTGGAAATTGGTCGGCAGTTTCCGTACCTCCCGGAAGCCCTTTTACATTCTCTAATACCAGTGATCCAAATGCTAACTTTACAGGAGAAAGTGGTTCAAATTATACCTTAACATGGACTTTAAATAATACAGCACCATGTGCAGATGATTCAACTACATTGGCTGTTAGTTTTCCTGACTGTGGTAGTTTTATGGATTTTGATGGATCAGATGACAGTGTTAATTTTTCTGATAATTATGATTTACCAGGAAGCTTCAGTATTGAGACTTGGATCAAGCCAAATGCCATTAATGGCAACATCCAAACAATTTTATCGAAACGAAATGCAACTAATTTTTCTACGGGTTATGATTTAAGACTTGTGAACAACAATATTATCTTTAGAATGAATGGTTCTGGTCTTTCTGCCGGAGGGATCACAGCAGATAGATGGTATCATATAGCCGTAACTTTCAATGGTACAACATATAAGTTGTATGTTGATGGAATTCAAAAAAATAGTATTTCCGGACCTAGCCCAACATCCAATACATTCAATATGCTAATAGGTGCTATGTCTCGCGTAAACAATACGCCAACAAATCACTTTAATGGTTGGATAGATGAAGTACGTATTTGGAATACCCCTTTGACCACAAAACAGATTCGTGAAATGATGAACCAAGAAATTGAAAATAATACTGGTATGGTTCGTGGTTCAATTATTCCCTTGGATATTTCAGGAATAACATGGTCTAACTTAATGGCGTATTACCAAATGAATCAAAGTAACTCTGATGTCACAGGAGGTAAATTAATTGCCAACATTGGTGTTGATGGTACCCTTAGAAATATGACCTCTATGCAAACCGAATCAGCACCTTTACCTTATATAAGTTTAGGAATTACAAGTAACTGGGATGATGCAAATACATGGCAAGGTGGAAGTGACTTAATGCTTCCTAATACTAATGGTATCGAGTGGAGTATTGTAAAAACCCAAAACAACGTAACCATAGATAGACCTATTCAAGTATTAGGCCTTATTGTGGATAATAATAAATTAACGATCACAAATGATCAACCATTAGTAGTAAATAAATACCTAGAAATAAATGGTGTTTTAGATCTTGTAGATGAATCTCAATTATTGCAACCTACAGGAAGTGTCGTAACTGGTTCTGGTTATTTAGAACGAGACCAACAAGGCACCAAGAATGGATTTAGCTATAATTATTGGGGAAGTCCCGTAAATACTTCCGGAACAAGTTATTCAGTAGGATCTATATTGTATGACGGCGCAACTCCTGTTGATTGGACTACTGGCTACGATGGATCGCCTTCGCCATTAACTATAAGTTCGAGATGGCTTTATATTTTCGATGATCAAAATTTTAGTGACTACAGCGGTTGGACCCAAATTGGTACAAGTACGCCTGTAAATATTGGTTTGGGATTCACTATGAAAGGTAGTAACACCAGTTCATCAGACCAAAACTTTACGTTTAGGGGACTTCCAAATAATGGTGTGATAACCAATAGTATCAGTGCAGGAGCAAAAGCCACATTGGTAGGAAACCCTTACCCGTCAGCAATTGATGCTAACACATTTATAGATGACAATGCGACATCTTTGTTAGACGGAACGCTGGTCTTTTGGGAACAGTCACCTAATAGTAATTCTCATTACCTATCGGCTTATGAAGGACGATATTCATACTATAATAAAACAGGAGGTCTTGCATCCACAGTTCCTTCTGAAATCAATGGAGCAGGTTTAACTTCAAAAATACCTGAACGTTACATTCCAGTGGCACAAGGTTTCTTTGTCAACGGTAGCTTAACAGGCGGTAACATTACGTTCAATAATGACCAACGAATATTCAAAAAGGAAAATCCAGGTGAATCCATATTCTTTAGGTCTAGTGTTGATAATGAAACTCAAGAATCTAGTGATGATGAAGACTCCGATATTATTAGACGTATAAGATTTAACTTTACCACACCGGAAGGTGCCATGAGATATTTACTTTTAGGATTTACAGCGGATAATGCAGCCACAGATGGTGTTGATTATGGTTTTGACGGACTTTTAGCAGACGATTTTCCAAGTGATCTATCCTTTAAAATCAATGATGAAAATTATGTCATTCAAGGGGTTGGGGAATTTAATCAAACTAAAATATATCCTTTGGATATGGTTCTTAACGAAACAGGAAATTTTGAAATAGCACTTGACGATTTAGAAAACTTCGATGAAACTATTGATGTATTCATATACGATAGTGTTTTGGAAACTTATACCAGATTCAATGAGGTTAACTTCCAAATGAATTTAGAAGCTGGTCATTACACAGATAGATTCTACTTAGCTTTTCAGGAAGATGCAACGCTATCTACCATAAAAGAAGAATTCGATAATGTTACAGTAAGATTTTTAAATCAATCTAATGAGATTTATGTAAATACACCGCTTTCTGTTGATGTTAAGCAATTGTATTTAATCAATGTTGCAGGTCAAACTATCGCCTCATGGAATGCGTCTAATTTACCAATGTCACATGCTATTAAGATTCCTGTTAAGACTATTTCGGAAGGTGCTTATATCATAAAAGCTGAAACATCTACAGGTACATTCAATAAAAAAATAATTATTAAATATTAACCCGTAATTATTCGTTGCTTAAAAATGAATAAACCCTCAAAATAACTTTGATTTTGAGGGTTTATTATTTAATAATAATTGAATTTATAAATACTTCTCTAAATCCATCTCATTAATCGCACCATGACTAGCATGTGCTACCACTACGCCATTCCTAATCACTAAAAGCTGAGGCGACTGATGCATCACTTGAAATTTATAACCTACTTCATTAGAAACATCTCTATAACTCAACAAATCTAAATAATACAAATCGGCATTATTGTCCAAATCATAAGCAGATACAAATTGCTTCATAACCATCCTGCTAATACCGCAACGCGTAGAATGTTTAAATATAAGTTGCGTTTTGGTTTTGGATTTTTCTGAAATACGATCTAATTGTGCTACCTCATTTAAAGGTTGCCAAGGCAATATTTTTTCTTCTTTAGATTTCTTTGACTCGGACGAACCGAATATTTTTTTAAACATCTTAAATTTTGTTTTAAAGTTCCTTTGACAATAGGAAACTATTTGCATAACTATAGTCGAAACATCATAACAACCTTACACACAGACAAAACGTCATTTAAAATTAAAGTAAATCAGTCATTTTGTCGTTTATTTCTTACTTTATTGAAATGGTAAGATTATTGCCTAAAGATAATCAAACACAATAACAATATAAAACATTGTCCATTCGAGTTTAGCCGAGACTTATTAACTTTCGACTGATCTCGATGTGACAGAAAAACAATATAAAAGATGAATTTTAATAATTATACCATTAAATCGCAGGAAGCGATACAGCAAGCACAGCAGCTTGCCCAAGGGTTTGGTCATCAGCAAATTGAAAATGAGCATATTTTTAAAGCGCTTTTCAATGTTGATGAAAATGTTCTCCCGTTCCTTCTTAAAAAGTTGAATGTTAATGTACCTCTACTTAAACAAGTATTGGACAAAGAACTCGAAAGTTTTCCTAAAGTTTCAGGAGGTGATATTATGCTCTCTCGTGAAGCCAGTAAATCTTTAAATGAAGCATCCATCATCGCCAAAAAGATGAATGATGATTATGTTTCTATCGAGCATTTAGTGTTGGCTATTTTCAAGTCAAAAAGTAAAATTGCCCAAATTCTAAAAGATCAAGGCGTTACTGAAAAAGGCTTAAATGCTGCTATCGAAGAACTGCGTAAAGGCGACCGAGTAACATCTCAAAGTCAGGAAGAAACTTATAATTCACTTAGCAAATACGCTAAGAATTTAAATCAATTAGCCAGAGATGGTAAATTAGATCCTGTAATTGGTCGTGATGAAGAAATACGAAGAATACTTCAAATTTTATCACGTAGAACTAAAAACAATCCGATCTTAGTTGGAGAACCTGGAACAGGTAAAACTGCCATTGCCGAAGGCCTAGCTCATAGAATCATCGATGGTGATATTCCAGAAAATCTAAAAGACAAACAAATTTTTGCCTTAGATATGGGCGCTTTAATTGCAGGTGCCAAATACAAAGGTGAGTTTGAAGAACGTTTAAAAGCGGTGATCAAAGAAGTCACCGAAAGTGATGGAGATATCGTTTTATTTATCGATGAGATCCACACTTTAGTTGGTGCTGGTGGTGGACAAGGCGCTATGGATGCCGCAAACATCCTAAAACCTGCTTTAGCACGTGGCGAACTGAGAGCGATAGGCGCAACCACTCTAGATGAATATCAAAAATATTTTGAGAAAGACAAAGCTTTGGAACGTCGTTTTCAAAAAGTAACCGTAAACGAGCCTGATACCGAAAGTGCAATTTCAATTCTTCGAGGAATAAAGGAAAAATATGAGACGCATCATAAGGTAAGAATCAAGGATGAGGCCATTATTGGTGCCGTTGAATTATCTGAACGTTATATAACAAATCGTTTTTTACCAGATAAAGCCATTGATTTAATGGATGAGGCGGCTTCTAAATTACGAATGGAAATCAACTCCAAACCAGAAGAATTGGATGTTCTCGATCGTAAAATTATGCAGCTTGAAATCGAACATGAAGCTATTAAACGTGAAAAAGATGAATCCAAATTAAAAAGCTTAAAAGCAGAATTGGCAAATCTTAAAGAAGAACGCAATGAGCTTAATGCGAAATGGAAATCTGAAAAAGAAGTCGTAGAAAACGTTCAGAATATAAAACAAGCAATTGAAAACTATAAAATTGAAGCGGAACGTGCTGAGCGTGATGGTAACTATGGAAAGGTTGCAGAAATCCGTTATGGCAAGATTAAAGATGCTACTGAAAAATTAGAAAAATTTCAAAAGGAATTAGCAGAACAACAAGATACCTCCTTAATAAAAGAGGAAGTCACTTATGAAGATATTGCTGAAGTTGTCGCTAAGTGGACAGGAATTCCTGTAACCAAAATGCTTCAAAGTGATCGTGAAAAGCTATTGAAACTTGAAGACGAATTGCACAAACGTGTCGTAGGACAAGAAGAAGCGATTGAAGCAGTCAGTGACGCGGTTCGTAGATCGAGAGCTGGACTCCAAAATCCGCACAAACCAATAGGAACCTTCTTATTCCTAGGTACAACTGGTGTGGGTAAAACAGAATTGGCCAAAGCATTGGCAGAATATTTATTCGATGACGAAAATGCCATGACACGTATTGACATGAGTGAATATCAAGAGCGTCATGCTGTAAGTCGTTTGGTAGGTGCGCCTCCAGGATACGTAGGTTATGATGAAGGCGGACAATTAACAGAAGCCGTAAGACGTAAACCGTATTCTGTAGTGTTACTTGATGAAATTGAAAAAGCACATCCAGATACGTTCAACATTTTATTACAAGTTTTGGATGAAGGTCGTTTAACAGACAACAAAGGTAGAATTGCAGATTTCAAAAATACGATTATAATTATGACCTCAAATATGGGAAGTCATATAATTCAAGAGCGTTTTGAAGCTACCAAGGATATTCCATCAGCGATGGAAGCCGCAAAAGTGGAAGTCTTGGCCTTATTAAAACAAAGCGTAAGACCAGAGTTTTTAAACCGTATTGATGATACCATAATGTTTACACCATTATCCAAGCAAAACATTGTTGATATCGTTGGTTTACAACTGAAAGGTATTACCAAAATGATAGCAAAACAAGGTATTACTTTTGATGCGACACCAGAAGCCGTAGGTTATTTGGCCGAGAAAGGTTATAATCCAGAATATGGAGCGAGACCTGTAAAGCGCGTTATTCAGAAGGATGTTTTAAATCAGTTGAGTAAAGAAATATTGGCTGGCAAAGTAACCACAGACAGTATCATTCTACTGGATGAATTTGACGGACAATTGGTCTTTAGAAATCAAAGTGATTTGGTCACTGAAGAATTAGAATAGATCTCAAATAATTTTGACTTTAACCGTAACAATTTAGGTTAAAAACAGTCTATATAATGATTGGTTGGTAAAAAGCAACACAATTTTCATTTACTTGAAAGGCGTGTTGCTTTTTCATTTCTATTCATTATCTTTATATAAACCGTTGTAAATCCATCCAAAATCAACCCATTCACATGATAAAACATTACAACTTACAAGACGCAGACATCTACATATTCGATAATTACATCATCAATCAAATACGTGAAGGCGTTACAGTAGAAGCACCTCACGACAAAGAATTAAACCAAATTGTTCAAGAGCATTTTAGCGGACAGGAAATTGTCTATATTTCCAACCGTATGAAATCGTACACAGTTGATCCTTTGATTTACCCCAAGGTGGAACAAATCCCGAATATTATTGCTGTTGCCATAGTTCCTAAAACCGCAATAATGCGACAAAATGCAGAATACGAAAAAAACTTCTACGACAAACCCTTTAAGATTTTTGACACCCTCAATGAGGCAATTATATGGGCAAATAAATTAGCCATGGCAGAAAGCGGTAAATAAGTTGTAATATATAATTGGCTTATCCAACATAAATCCCTTCTTATATTTGTATTACACAGCAATTGTAGGAATCAAACATCGGAATGTACAACAACAAAAAAATCTAACTAAAACCTATTATTTGGTGTGGGTTTGTTCATTATTAGCTAGTATTTCAAAAGCGTGAAACACACCCTGAATCCATAATGTCATTATACAATTCGACAAAAAATCTGATTGAAGCTAAGACATTTGAAGAGCGAATTTTAGACATTAAAAAGATTGTTTAATTTTTAAAAAAATTGTTTCCCTACAGTTATCAAAATGAATGCGTTTGATAGTTATTAACAATTATTCGACGAAATACATGATAAAATTAAAAATTTATTATGCCTTTTAACCGATAAAACCCTAATTTTGTCGAGCTATTTAATTCCAACGAAACTTTAAGACATTATTTATCTTGTGAGTAATCCCTCTACTTGTAGAGAATTGCTATAGCTAATTATTGCCTAAAAACCCCTAACATAAAAAATAAAAAATGGAATTAAATAGATATATAGACCACACCTTATTAAGTGCCTCAGCAACTGAATCTGATATTCTTAGACTTTGCGAAGAAGCTATAAAGTATAATTTTTACTCAGTCTGTGTCAACAGCTGTTATGTGCCTATTGCAAAACAGGCATTAGTACGATCTGGAGTTAAAATCTGTACGGTCGTTGGTTTTCCTTTAGGAGCCATGTCTACTGAAGCCAAAATATTCGAAGCTAAAAATGCTATCGATCAAGGTGCTACTGAGATAGACATGGTTATGAATATTGGCCGACTTAAAAGTAAAAATCATGTGGCTGTATTAAAGGACATTAATGCCGTAAAACGCGCTATTGGTCTTACCCCTCTAAAAGTTATTCTTGAAATCAGCGAACTTTCTAAAAACGAAATCGTCAAAGCCTGTGAAATCTGCATTGATGCTAATGCAGATTTTGTAAAAACTTCTACTGGATTCTCAAAAAGCGGAGCCACTTTAACTGCAGTAAAAATTATGAGAAAAACAGTTAAAGATCGACTAAAAGTTAAGGCTTCTGGTGGTATTAGAGATGCAGAAACTGCTCTTAAGTACATCGAAGTTGGTTCCGATAGAATTGGCGCTTCAGCTGGAGTTTCCATGATGAACAATCTAGTATCCAAAGCATCATAATATTGAAACACTTTGCTTAACTTTGTGGCATGAGTGTACATATTGAAGCCAAAAATGGCGAAATCGCAGAGACCATTCTTCTTCCTGGTGATCCATTAAGAGCTAAATGGATAGCTGAAACATTTTTTGAAAACCCTAAATGCTTCAATAAAGTCAGAGGCATGCTTGGCTATACAGGTACTTATAAGGGGAAACGGATTTCTACGATGGGAACAGGCATGGGAGTGCCTAGCATTACCATTTATGCCAATGAACTGATAAAAGACTATGGCGTAAAAAATCTTATTCGAGTGGGCAGTGCAGGTTCTTACCAAAAGCATGTCAAAATTAGAGACGTCGTTATTGCCATGGCTGCATCGTCCAATTCTGGTGTTAACGAACTGCGTTTTGGCGGCGCAAATTATGCGCCTACTGCGGATTTTGGCCTGTTCATGAAAGCTGTAGAGGCAGCGCGTTCTAAGAATATTCCTATTAAAGCTGGTAATGTTTTATCGTCCGATATTTTTTATGAAGACGATAAAGAAGCTTTCAAATTGTGGTCTAAATTTGGCGTATTGTGTGTAGAAATGGAAGCTGCTGGTCTATATACCGTTGCAGCTAAACATCTTGTAAATGCATTGGCCATTTTAACCATTTCAGATTCATTAGTTACTGGAGAAACCACAACAAGCAAAGAACGAGAGACTACCTTTAAAAGTATGATTGAAGTGGCTTTGGAGTTGGCTTAGGATTTTTTTATATCTTGTGGTAAGAATTTCATTCTATAAAAAGAAAATGGAAAACGTCATATTAAGAGATAAACTTTTAGGACCAATTTTAATTATCTTAGTAATAGGTACTTTCTGTTTTATAAAAATGAGTGGTTCGGTTTTTATTGCTGTTTTTTTATCTATATCATTCGTTATTCTTCTTAGTATAAGCATCTGTAGAACCGATCGCTATATTCACAATTATATACATGAAGATGAGGTGTTTACAATTGAATATCAAAAGAATTTTTCAAAAAATAAAATGAACACATTTTCTATTAATTCAGATTCGATAAGATCTTTCAAATTTTATTCAAAAACTTTTCTTGATCCTTTTCACAGAGTTTCGATTAATTATTTTGATGATGAGGATTATATCGATGAAAAGATTTTCAAAATAAACAACGATGATAAATTTATCAATCTTATCTACGAATTGAAAAAAGAAAAAAATAAGTATCTCAATTCTAATTTATAATGCGCTCATCATTTTGAAAAAACTAATCCTATTACTATTAGTCACGTTATTAGCTTTTCCATCTTGCATACAAAGGAAAGAAAAGACCGAAAAGAAAGAAGTTGTTTCAACTTATTACCTAATTAGACATGCGGAAAAAGACCGTTCTGATGACACCGATAAAAATCCTAATCTTACCGAAGATGGACTTCAACGTGCCGAAAACTGGGCAGAATACTTTGACAACGTAAAATTTGATGCTATTTATTCTACAGATTATAACCGAACGAAGCAAACAGCGACGCCAACGGCAAAAGCAAATCAGCTTGAACTTCAGTTTTACAATCCATCAAATTTAAAGATGGAAGAATTCATAGAAAAAACCAATAGAAAAACGGTTTTAGTGGTTGGTCATAGTAATACCACGCCAAAGTTTGTGAATGAATTGTTAGGCGAAGATAAATATGAAGATATAGCCGACGATAATAATTCTAATCTATATGTAGTGACCATTTCCAAAGAAGGAAAGTCTTCGGAATTATCAGTCGTTGAGTAATTGTACTTCAACGTTTTCAAGTTCTATTTTAGACAATAATATTAACTGATTGGCTTCAAAGGCTTTTCCTAAATTTTCAAGCGGAATTATCTGGTCTTCAGACTTATAATTATTATAATCCACAAAGCGTAAACTGTTTATGTAACGTTCGTTATAAGCTTCTCTAAAACGCATACCCACACCCTCTTCTTCATTATACGAATACGCTAAATAATCAACTTTAAACAATTCTTTATCAATCCAGTATATAAAAACATCTTCATGATCCTCACCTCCACCTTTGGCATTAAAAGTCACTTTGATTTTATGATAATCCTTGTCTTTAATAGTTTCAGTACCGAGTCTTGTTTTGTTAACCGCTTCATCATTCAATCCATAAGGTAAAACTGAAAAATAGTGTACGGAATTAACTGATGCTTCATATGCCTTAGCTATGGAATCTTCAAGCTTTACAAAGCTTTCATTATTATAACGTTCAAAACCTACATTACTCAACATATCGAACATTGAATCGTTATCCTTTACAGTTATTCTTACTAAAAGGAATTCATGATTTTTACGCAGTGCTTGATAATAGGTATCTCGAAATTCAAACTTAAGACTCGATCTTTTAAAGTTTTCGCCTCCTGAAACTTGAATCGATTTATTAAAAATTTCATTCGCAGTTAATTCTTTTATAGGTGCTTCCACTCCATTGTCGTTCAAAGTTGAATTTTCATTCTTGCAGTTAAAAAGCAATACAGCAAATAAGAGTATGAGATATTTTTTCATTAAGAATCTATTTAAAAACTTAAAGTCGTAAAATTAACAGTTTGATTACAATTGTCTTTCTGTAAAGCAATAATTCTTTGCATATCTGCAAGAAAACTTCCAACTTAGCGTTTCAAATTTCCAACTATAAAAACTATCTTTGTTTTCTATGCAAAGAACGGTAAACATACTCAATAGAAAAGCCAAGTTTCAATACGAAATTTTGGATAAATATACCGCAGGAATTGTCCTTACCGGAACTGAGATCAAATCCATCAGATCCGGAAAAGCATCCATTGCAGAAGGTTTCTGCGAGTTTAACGACCGAGGCGAACTTTTTGTAATTAACATGACAGTCGAAGAGTATAAATATGGCACGCACTATAATCATAGACCTAAAGCCGAGCGTAAATTATTGCTGAACAAAAGAGAGCTTAAAAAGCTGGAAAAAGAAGTAAATATCAAAGGAAATGCCATTATCCCAATGCGTTTGTTTATCAACGATAGAGGTTTGGCTAAACTTGTAATTGCGCTGGCAAAAGGCAAAAAACTCTACGACAAGCGCGAAACCATTAAAGATCGTGACAACAAACGGAATTTAGACCGTATTAAAAAAGTGTACCGCTAAACTTTAAGATTTCTATAACTTTCTACATTTTATTTTTAGTCTAAGTTTGAGATACCTATTTATCATTGATTTACCTCTGTGTATTTGGAAACCGTTGAAGTTTCACAATTTTAGGTAAAGAACTGGTGAATATGAGTGATTCCGATGCTCCGGGAGTATCAAACTTTTTTATCATCAATCAAAATCAAATGACTAAACATTTACTCAGTCTTTTTCTTATTGTAATGAGCACGTTCGTTTCCGCACAAATAACGGGAAACATCACTGACCAAAACAACGAAGCACTTCCCTTTGTAAATATTTTAATCGAAAACACCTATAAAGGCACGACGAGCAATGATGATGGTTACTACGAACTCAACATTTCAATACCAAAAACCTACACTATTGTTTACAGTTATTTAGGTTATAAAACGGTAAAAAAAGAAGTCGCTATTGCTGAATTCCCGTATCAATTGGACATCACTTTAGCTGAAGAATCGGTCTCGCTTAGCGAAGTCATAATAGATTCTGAAATCGATCCTGCCATTGCCATAATGCGTAAAGCCATTGCCCAACGAAAAGCCAATCTCGAAAAAACAAACTCGTATAAAGCCGATTTCTACTCTAGAGGATTAATTAGAATTAAAGATGCACCAGAAAAACTCTTAGGTCGGGAAATTGGCGATTTAGGAGGTGGCTTGGATTCTACCAGAAGTGGGATTATTTACTTATCTGAGACAATTTCTAAAATCCAGTTTTTAAGTCCAGATAAATTAAAAGAAAAAATTACGGCGTCAAAAGTTAGCGGTAACGATAACGGTTTTAGCTTTAATGCTGCCATGGATGTCGATTTTAATTTCTATAATAATACCATCGATTTTGGCAATGCAATTATTTCGCCAATCGCCAATAACGCCTTTGGTTACTATAATTATAAGCTCGATGGTGTTTTTTATGATGGTAGAGGAAATCTAATTAATAAAATCAAAGTGATTCCAAAACGAAAAAACGACCCTGTATTTTCCGGCTTTATATATATTGTGGAAGACCAATGGGATATTTATGCTTTGGAATTGGATTTAACAGGAACGCAAGCACGTATTCCTGTGGTGGATATCATTTCACTAAAACAGAGTTTTTCCTATTCAGAAGCAGATGACATTTGGGCAAAAATATCCCAGAGTATCGATTTTAAATTCGGAATGATGGGCATCAATGGTGATGGTCGATATACGGCGGTTTATAGTAATTACGAATTTAACACTGGACTGACTAGACAAGACTTTAGCAGAGAACTTGTCGCTTTTGAAAATGAAGCCAATAAAAAAGACTCCTTGTTTTGGAACACTATTAGACCTGTGCCCTTGACACTCGAAGAACGGACCGATTACGTAAAAAAAGATAGCCTTCAAACACTTCGGGAATCGAAACCTTATCTGGATTCCTTGGATCGTGCCAATAATAAATTCAAATTGGGAAATCTAATGGGATATTCCTATCAGAATTCGCACAAGGATTATAGCTTAGGATTTGATATTCCACTCATTGGTGGTGTGCAGTTTAATACGGTTCAAGGGTATGCCGTTAATGCCAATGTTTTTTACACAAAAAATTATGACGATTTTAAACGTTTTTTTAGTGCGAATGGAACGATTCAATATGGATTTTCAGATGAACGGTTACGTGCCACTGGCTCTCTGACTTATAAATTCAACAGTATAACCAATTCTTTTTTAAGTTTGTCTGGTGGCGTTTCAGCCGAACAATTTAATCCTTCCAATCCTATTTCGCCATTAATCAATTCGGTAAGCACCTTATTTTTTGAAGATAATTACATGAAATTGTATGACAAGAGCTTTGTCGGTCTTAATTATTCTGAAGAACTCTTCAACGGTTTTAGATTGTATACAGGCTTGAGTTACGAAAGGAGAAAAGCACTTTTCAACACCACAGACCAAACATTTACGAATGAAGACAATGATGCTTACACGAGTAATAATCCATTAGATGAGACGGCTTTTGGAGTAGCGCCTTTTGAAACGCATAGTATCGTTAAAGGACATGTTGACGTTCGGATCAATTTTGGACAAGAATACCTCAGTTATCCAGATGCTAAATATAATGTGAGCAATGACGATTACCCAACTTTATATCTGGGTTACGAAAAAGGTTTTGGTGCAACAAATACTGATTATAATTTTGACCAAATCAAAGCGCGACTTACTCAGGACTTTAATATTAAGGACAAAGGAAAATTTATATATAACCTTAAAGCTGGTAAGTTCTTTAATGCAGACGATATTGCTTTTATGGACTACCAACACTTTAATGGAAACCAAACGCATGTGAGTACAGATGGCAATTATACCAATGTGTTCAATAATTTGGATTACTATGCGGCAAGTACAAACGATGCTTATTTTGAAGGGCATGTAGAGCATGATTTCAATGGGTTTTTACTTGGAAAAGTGCCATTGCTCAACAAGTTGAATTTTAATTTAGTCGTCGGAGCACACCTATTGGCAACACCAGATTTTAATCCTTATCAAGAGTATTCTGTTGGTTTGGATAACATTGGTTGGGGCAAGTGGCGATTGTTGCGAGTGGATTATTTACGCTCATATCAAAGTGGATTTCAAAGTGATGCAATTGTATTTGGTTTGAAATTATTTTAATACTCTATTTTGAATAAGTATATCCTATTAGTCTTGATTTCTACGCTTTATTTCAATTGCAAAAATGAAAGTTCAGATTTAGACAATTTCACATCTGATGGAGAAACCAAAATGGCTTCTTACACATTTTGCTCAATCACTCCTAGTGAAGTCGAATATTCATACAGGATCGGTCACTGGACTTTCAAATATCCCAATGGTTTCAAAATTGCTGAAGGTAAATATGATATTTCAACAATTACAGTTGACAGTTTAGGTGGCTGTTCATATTCATATATCTCAAGTTCTATTAATATTGAAAAGTGGAAGTTTTGGAATAAAAAAGGTCAAGAAATAGAACCAACAAAAAGAATGATTAACTTAGTCCAACCAAATCAAAGAGAATCAGAAAATCCATTCGATCAAAATCAATAAAGTATATGAAAACGAATTTCACAGTTCTTATATTTCTTATTACAATAAATCTCTCAGCACAAGAAAAAAAAGACTACTCAAAAAATGTCGCTACTTTAGACAGTACAATTGCGACCTTATATTCCGTAATCTCTGGCGATAAAGGCGAAGCACGCAATTGGGAATTATTTAAGCATCTTTTTAGAAAAGATGCTAAACTCATTCCTACAGGAAAAAATAAAAAAGGTGAAACCACTATACGTTATATGTCACCAGAAGATTATATAAAAACTTCTGGAAAATGGTTAGTAGATAACGGTTTTCACGAGATAGAAATAAAACGGGAAACCCAAACCTTTGGGAATATTTCTCACGTTTTAAGCACCTATGAATCTTATAAAAGTAAAGACGATGAAGAACCTTTTATGCGTGGCATAAACAGTATTCAATTATTTAATGATGGAAAGCGTTGGTGGGTTATCAACATCTATTGGATGCAAGAATCTGATAAACATCCTATTCCTGAAGTTTATTTGCCGAAGGAATAATGAAAAGGGAATCAATTTCAGTTTCGGCTATTCAAGTTAATTTTAAATGAAACTTTCAGAATTGGCATCCAGAACGAAATGATCAATTACATAATTATGACGTCTATACCAATTTATCACCTCGCAACGATTCAAATTGAAAGAGCTAATTCATAATACAAAACAACTTCGTTGAGTTTTGATGAATTTAACTTACATTTATCCTATCGTTTTAAAATCAATCGTTATATGACATTTTCACTCAAATTAAGTCCAATTCTAAGTTTTGCTGTATTATTTTCTTTCATTGGATATTCACAAAATTCCACGGAGAAAGCAACACCGATTTTCAAGGATGGCGAAGCTCAGATAGTAGAAGCATTTAGTAATTCAGAAAAATGGATTAGACATGATTTATGGGTAGAAACAGAATTTGATACCGATGGCGATGGAGAACCAGATCGCATGCACGTTGCTGTAACACGACCGGAACAAACCGAAACTGAAGATTTAAAATTACCTGTAATCTATGTATCCAGTCCCTATTTTGCTGGCGTTGCAGCTGATGCTCCAGGCACTATGTGGGATGTCAATGTTGAATTAGGAGGAACTGCAAAAGAACGTTTTCATCCTGAAGTCACACGTCGCGGACAACGTCCAATTATTTCAAACTCGCATATAACAAAATGGGTACCAAGAGGCTATATCGTAGTACATTCCTCTTCGCCAGGCACAGGATTATCAGATGGCGCACCAACCATTGGTGGAAAAAACGAATCTCTAGCTCCAAAAGCAGTGATCGACTGGTTATGCGGACGTGCAAAAGGCTATACTGAAAGAGAGGGTAACGATGAAGTAATAGCTTATTGGTCAACAGGAAAAAT
This sequence comes from Winogradskyella schleiferi, assembly GCF_013394655.1. Classification (NCBI taxonomy): domain Bacteria; kingdom Pseudomonadati; phylum Bacteroidota; class Flavobacteriia; order Flavobacteriales; family Flavobacteriaceae; genus Winogradskyella; species Winogradskyella schleiferi. The sequence continues at coordinate 1,440,964 of NZ_CP053351.1, read as the reverse complement.
TGGTATGACAGGTACGTCTTATAACGGGACATTACCTTTGGCAGCTGCAACTACAGGTGTTGAAGGTCTAGAAGCCATCATTCCTATTGCACCAAATACGTCTTACTATCATTACTATCGTTCCAATGGCTTAGTACGTTCTCCTGGAGGGTATTTAGGTGAAGATATTGATGTGCTTTATGACTTTGTGCATAGTGGCAAAGAAGAAAATCGCGCTTACAATAATAAAACTGTTAGAGATACCGAAATGAAAAATGGTATGGATAGAGAAACTGGCGATTATAATGAGTTTTGGTCAGGAAGAGATTATCTCAATCAGATGGATAAAATGAAAGCCGCCCTATTGATGTCTCACGGTTTCAATGATTGGAATGTAATGCCAGAACATAGTTACCGTATCTATAAAGCCGCCAAAGAAAAGGGATTGCCAACCCAAATTTACTATCATCAACTAGGACATGGTGGTCCTCCTCCAATGTCAATGATGAATCGTTGGTTCACTAAATATCTTCACGGCATTAATAATGGTGTAGAAAAAGAAGAAAACAAAGCTTACATTGTTAGAGAGCAAGATGATACCCAAGAACCAACGGCTTATAAAGATTATCCAAATCCTGATGCTTCTAATGTAACGCTTAATTTGACTGCAGGAGGCGTAATGTATGGTGGTCTAACGCTTAATTCCAGTTCAGTAAAATCTGAAACTTTATCTGATGATGCTACAATTTCTGGTAGAGAACTTGCTAAAGTGGCCTACTCCAAAAACAGATTGTTATACGTCACCCCTAAATTAAAAGATCACCTTCATATTTCGGGAGTACCAAAAGTGAGCATCACGTTATCTAGTAATCATGAAAGCGCAAATCTTTCGGTTTGGTTAGTATCTTTACCTTGGCAAGAAGGAGGAAAAATTACTGATAATATTATTACACGTGGTTGGGCAGATCCTAAAAATTACAAGTCTTTAACCAAAGAAGAAGATCTTGAACCAGGAAAATTCTATACCGTTAATTTTGATTTACAACCAGATGATCAAATTATTAAAGCCGGACAACAAATTGGATTTATGATTTTTTCAAGCGATAAAGAATTCACCTTACATCCAAAAGCTGGAACAAAACTAACCGTTCAATTAGATGAAACAACATTGACTTTACCTGTTGTTGGTGGAAAAGATGCTTTTATGAGAGCAACTAATTAAACTATATGCTTTTTTCTAAAAGGTAACTTACAATTTGAGAATACTCAGAGATGGGATTTTTCTAATTCTTATCCTCCAGCATAGGCACAAACCTAAAATCGCCAAACTCGTGTTTTTCGAAATCTTTTGGTCCTTTTCTAATAAATAAGGTCATAACTTGTATATCATCTCCTACTGGAATAACCAAACGTCCACCAATTGCCAATTGACTCAATAACGGATTTGGTACAAAAGGTGCACCAGCCGTGACAATAATACTCTGAAAAGGCGCTTCGTCTGGCAAGCCTTTATAGCCATCACCAAAAATGAGCTTTTTAGCCCTGTACCCTATTTTTGGTAAAAACTTAGAGGTTTTCTTAAAGAGTTCTTGCTGACGTTCAATACTATATACCCTCGCTCCAAGTTCTAAAAGTACGGCCGTTTGGTAACCACTTCCTGTTCCAATTTCCAATACTTTATCTCCTTGTTGTACTTGTAGTAATTCAGATTGAAAAGCAACTGTATAAGGTTGGGAAATCGTTTGATCCGCGGCAATTGGAAACGCCTTATCCACATAAGCATGATCTATAAAACCTGAATCCATAAACAAATGTCTCGGAATTTTGCCAACAGCCTTAAGGACTCCTTTATCTTTAATTCCTTTTTTAATTAGCGTTTCAACCAGTTGTTGGCGCATCCCTTGATGCTTAAATGTATCTTTCAAAGCGTAGTTTAGTTTCTGTAAAAATACTTTAAAAAAAATCAAACTTCAAATTCAAAAGTTCTCATTATTTTCTGGCAGAGCCGCAAAGGCGCAAAGCTATACGTTCTTACTTATGGCATAAAATTTTATATATTTTGTCGATTATCTAAACATCAAATCATTAAGCCAAGTTTCATTACTTTTTTCTTTGCGGATTCAGCTTTGCGCCTTTGCGGCTCTGCGTGAAACTTCAAACTTCCTGCTTCAATCTTCATGCTTCAAGCTTCCAGCTTCCCTCTTATCAATTCCTCATTATTTTACATTTTCTTTTTTCAATTTCTGAATGAAAACGACTATTTTTGTTAAAAACAGAAAAACATGCTAAAAGCTGGTGTTCTTGGTGCTGGTCACCTTGGGAAAATTCATTTAAGACTACTCAATCAATCCAATAAATACGACCTTGTCGGTTTTTACGATGCGGATACTGAAAATGCTAAACGTGTTGTAGAGGAGTTTGGCTATACTTATTTTGATTCTATTGACGATTTAATCGATGCTGTGGATGTAGTGGCTATTGTAACTCCTACGCTTTCGCATTACGATTGTGCCAAATTAGCCATTAATAAAGGTAAGCATATTTTTATAGAAAAACCCATTACCAATACCGTTGAAGAAGCGGAAACCATCAGAACTTTGGTTGCAGAACATGCCGTTAAAGGTCAAGTTGGGCATGTGGAACGTTTTAATCCTGCATTTATCGGCGTTAAGGATCAGATTGTCAATCCGATGTTTATAGAATGTCACAGATTAGCAGAATTTAATCCTCGTGGAACGGATGTTCCTGTGGTTTTAGATTTAATGATTCACGATATTGATATTATATTGAGTGTCGTTCAATCTCCTGTAAAGCATATTTCCGCAAGTGGCGTTTCTGTGGTTAGTGAAACTCCAGATATTGCGAATGCTCGAATTGAATTTAAAAATGGATGTGTGGCGAATTTAACAGCCAGTAGAATTTCCTTAAAGAACATGCGGAAAACGAGATTCTTTCAAAAAGATGCGTATATCTCAGTAGATTTCCTCGAAAAGAAATGCGAAGTTGTAAAGATGAAAGATGCACCAGAAGATCCAGGTGATTTCGATATGATTCTTCAAAATGCGGAAGGTATTAAAAAACAGATCTATTTTGACAATCCAGATATAACCAATAACAACGCTATTTTAGATGAGTTGGAAACCTTTGCTGATGCCATTAATAATAACACGAAGCCAATTGTAACGTTGCATGATGGCACGGAAGCATTAAGGGTTGCGAATATGATTATTAATCAGTTTTAGTCCCTTTTTGACTTTTTCCCTAAGGGAAAAACACTCAAACTCTAGAAAAAAACAATCGAATATATTAACATAACAGTTTCCTTTCCTTCGGAAAGGATTAAGGATAGGATATGAAAAACATAGCAGTAATAGGTGCAGGAACTATGGGAAATGGAATTGCCCATACCTTTGCACAATCAGGATTTAAAGTTCAATTAATTGATATTAGCGAAGCGTCTCTGAAACGAGGCATGGATACCATTTCCAGAAATTTAGATAGAATGGTTGCTAAAGAAAAAATTAGCGAAGCCGATAAATCGGATACTTTAGGCAACATCAAAACATTTACAAATACAGAAGAAGGTGTTAAAAATGCAGACTTAGTTGTGGAAGCAGCAACTGAAAATCTTGATTTAAAACTTAAAATTTTTAAGCAGTTAAATGAAGTTTGCAATGAAGACACCATTTTAGCAACCAATACATCTTCAATTTCAATAACTCAAATTGCAGCGGTAACATCACGACCGGAAAAAGTAATCGGAATGCACTTTATGAATCCTGTGCCGATAATGAAATTGGTGGAGATTATTCGTGGTTATAGTACAAGTGATGAAGTGACTTCTACCATCATGGAATTATCTAAAACTTTAGGTAAAACCCCAACAGAAGTGAATGATTATCCAGGTTTTGTTGCCAATAGAATCTTAATGCCAATGATTAACGAATCTATTGAAACACTTTACAATGGCGTTGCGGGTGTTGAAGAAATCGATACGGTTATGAAATTAGGCATGGCACATCCCATGGGTCCTTTACAACTAGCCGATTTTATTGGTTTAGATGTATGTTTATCCATTTTGAATGTGATGTACGATGGTTTTAAAAATCCGAAATATGCGCCATGTCCGTTGTTAGTGAATATGGTAATGGCAGGAAAATTAGGTGTGAAATCAGGAGAGGGTTTTTATGATTATTCTGAGAGTCGGAAAGCTGATAAAATTGCTAAGCAATTTTCTAAGTAAAAAGTGTGGAGTGTGGAGTGTGGAGTGTGGAGTGTGGAGTAAATACGCTTAATTAAAAAGAATTAGATGAAAGTACAGGATTTAATCGCATATAAAAAAAGTTTTAAATTGTCGATGGATATTTTTCATCTTTCAAAAGGATTTCCAAAAGAAAAAACATACTCACTTACTGATCAAATAAGACGATCATCACGAAGTGTTTGTGCTAATTTAGCAGAAGCTTATAGAAAACGCCGATATCCAAAACATTTTACGAGCAAATTAACCGATTGTGATGCAGAAAATGGCGAAACTCAAACTTGGCTAGAATTTGCACTTGCCTGTAATTATCTTTCAAAAGAGCAATACAATGAATTATATAAAGAATCAACTGAAATAGCAAATCTACTAAACTATATGATATTAAATCCTGAGAAATTTGGTTCAAAAAGCTCGTAGTTAAAACTGAAATATTTAACACTTTATACTTTACACTCGACACTTTTTACTTGAAACCAACAACATGCCAAAAATAATCCCATTCAAAGCTGTAAAACCAACCAGAGCTATCGTCGGTCTTGTGGCCTCACGTCCTTATCAGAGTTATACTTTAGACGAGCGCGAATCCAGAATGGCTTATAATCCCTACAGTTTTCTTCATATTGTGAATCCTGGTTATAAATACGATCAAGAAGTTAAAGGAGAAGAACGTTATCGGTTGGTAAAGAATCGGTATTTGGAATTTAAGGAAGACGGTATTTTTATTCAAGATGAAAAGCCTTCGTTCTATGTGTATAAAATTGTGAATCGACTGGGACAGAAATTTAACGGAATCATCGCTGCTACAAGTGCTGAGGATTACGAAAATGATATCATCAAAAAGCATGAAGATACTATTGCGAAACGCGAAGAAACCTTCAAAACCTATATACAAACGGTAGGTTTTAATGCAGAGCCTGTACTCCTAACCTATCCTGATAATGCAACGATTGCTGAAATTATTAGGGAAACGCAAAAAGGCTATGCCGAGTTTGAATTTACCATGACCTACAGAGACACACATTATTTATGGAAAATAGATAAAGATGAAACCATTGCGATTATTCAAGAGGAATTCAATAAAATGAATAAAGTTTATATTGCAGATGGTCATCACAGGTCAGCATCGTCTTATTTGTTATATAAAGATGAAAGGGCAAAAAACCCGAATCATACTGGCGTTGAATCTTACAACTTTTTTATGTCTTATTTAATTCCAGAATCCGATTTGGTCATTCATGAGTTCAACCGACTGATAAAAGACTTAAATGGTTTGACCAAAGAAGAATTTTTAATTAAGTTAGACGAATTTTATCGTATTGAAAATAGAGGCATGATACCTTACAATCCATCAAAACCACATCATTTTAGTATGTATTTAGATGGCGAGTTTTATTCCCTTTACCTACGAAAAACAGCGTACGAATTTAAAACCGCCTTAGACCAGCTTGATGCCCAAGTACTTTACAAAACCATCCTTCAACCGATTTTAGGTATTAACGATTTAAGAAAAGACAATCGAATTTCTTATGTTAACGGTCAACACGAAATGGTCACAATAAAAAGCAGCGTGGATAGTGGCGAATTTACGGTTGGCTTCGGAATGTGTCCTTCAAATGTGGAACAAATGAAACAGATTGCAGACGAAGGTTTACGAATGCCACCAAAAAGTACTTATATTTTACCTAAATTGAGGAGTGGAATTACGATTTATGAATATTAATAAATATTGATTCGTTTTTTGTTGAGTCGTAAAACTTAACAACAAACAACTTAACGACAAAGATCAAAGATGAACATAGAACAAAACTTAAAAGAAATAAAATCCACCATACCAGAAAGCGTCACATTAGTGGCAGTTTCTAAAACGAAACCTGTAAGCGATTTAATGGAAGCCTATAATACTGGTCAACGTATTTTTGGAGAGAATAAAATCCAAGAAATGGTTGAAAAGTATGAAGAAATGCCAAAAGACATTGAATGGCACATGATTGGCCATGTTCAGCGCAATAAAGTAAAATACATGGCAGAATTTGTCAACTTAATTCATGGTGTGGATAGTTTCAAGTTATTAAAGGAAATTAACAAGCAAGCTAAAAAACACGATAGAGTTATCAACTGTTTGCTTCAAATTAAAATTGCGGAAGAAGATAGTAAATTTGGTATGTCTGCTGATGATGCTACTTCCCTATTGCAATCTGAAAAAATCTCAGAATTAAAAAATATTAAGATCGTCGGTGTAATGGGAATGGCAACTTTTACGGACAATATGAATCAGGTTGAAAAAGAATTCAAATTCCTAAAACACACATTTACAGAACTTAAATCATTACAACCTGAACTCAAAACTATAAGTATGGGAATGAGTGGCGATTATCAATTGGCAATTGACTGCGGAAGTACAATGATTCGTTTAGGAAGTAGTATATTTGGAGCGAGAAATTAGTTTTCAGTCGCAGCCTGCCCATGCCGGAAAGGCACGTTCGGGCGGGTCGAAGTTTTCAGTTAGCTCTATTATGAATAAAAAAAATAGTTTCAGTTTGTGCCATCGACTTTAAAACTAAATTATGATTACATGCATTATTAAACATTCCTAATTTTCCCATTTGGGGAAATGTCCGCAGGACAATGGGGAAACAACTAAACAATAAACAGTATCTACGCAATACTAGACATAGAAACCACAGGTGGCAAGTTCAATGAAGAAGGTATCACGGAAATTGCAATCTATCAATTTGATGGTCATAAGGTAACCGATCAATTTATTTCCTTAGTAAATCCAGAACGCGAAATTCAACCTTTTGTAGTTAACCTTACAGGTATTAATTCCAGCATGCTGAAAAATGCACCAAAATTTTATGAGGTGGCAAAACGCATCGTGGAAATCACTGAAGATTGCATCATTGTGGCTCATAATTCGTCTTTTGATTACAGGATCCTAAAAACAGAATTCAAACGTTTAGGTTTTCCTTTTAAACGAAAATCACTTTGTACCGTTGAACTTTCCCAACAGTTGCTTCCAGATATGGAATCCTATAGTCTTGGAAAATTGACGCGTGCATTAGGTATTCCTATGGCTGATAGACACAGAGCTAATGGTGATGCCATGGCAACTGTGAAGTTATTCAAAATGTTGCTGAACAAAGATTTAGATAAGGTTATTGTAAAAGATGCCATTAAGATTGAGCAGAAATCTAAAATTGCGCCTAATCTCAATGCCATTATTGAAGCGTTACCTTCAGATACAGGCGTTTATTATATTCATAATATAGAAGGCGATATTATCTATATTGGTAAAAGTAAGAATATAAGAAAACGAATTATTCAACATTTTACTGGCACCAATTCTAAGTCTAAGAAGATTCAAAAATTAGTAAGTACAGTTACTTACGAGAAAACAGGAAGTGAATTGGCCGCACTATTAAAAGAAAGTGCAGAAATCAAAAAAAATACACCAATTTTCAACAGAGCTTTGCGACGACGTATTTTTACTCACGCTCTTTACCGCTTTACGGACAAGAATGGTTATATAAATCTTCATATCGATAAATCCGACCAAAAAGAAATTCCTATTACAACATTTAGTACTAGAGCCAGTGGTAAGCATTTCATGTTTAAAGTGGTTGATGAGTACAATTTATGCCAGAAACTCACAGGTTTAGAACCGACAAAAACTAGTTGTTTTAAGTATGGTGTTAAAGAATGTCAAGGTGCTTGTATTAATGAAGAGTCTGTAAATGATTATAATAAAAGAGTGCATTCGCTTATAGAAAAATACAGCTATGATAAAAAAGATATGCTGATTATAGACAAGGGTCGCTCAATTGAAGAAAAAAGTGTTTTTTTAATTGAGAATGGCATTTTTAAAGGTATGGGCTTTTTTGACTTAAACCACCAAATAAACAATAGGGCAATTTTGAAATCTCTCATTACGCCAATGGAAAATAACAGAGATACACAGCATATTATACAAAGTTATATGAGACGAAATAAAAGACTTAAAATTATAGATTTAAATTAAAAGTTAATGAAATTTAGATTATTAATTATTGCACTAATAATATCTTGTTTAGGTTTTTCCCAAGAATATAACGTAGCAATGCAAGTTTATAAAAGCGATTTAAAACACACCTCTTATCCTAAAGATTCTACTGCCAATGCATTAGTAATATATGATTATGGTAACAGTTTTATAGATGGTGAAACTTTTAAGTTAAGAGTTCAAGTCGAGCAAAAAATTAAAATTTTAAGAACTGAAGGTATTAAGAGAGGAGCTTATGAAGTAAAGCTTTATAAAGGAAAGTCTTCAGAAGAAAAAATCAAAAATATTAAAGGCACAACATATAATCTTGAAAATGATGAGATTGTAAAAACGGAATTAACAAAGGATGCAATTTTTGAAGAAGAGAATGAAAAATATACTTTAGTGAAATTTGTGTTACCAAATGTAAAGGTAGGTAGCGTTATTACAATAAGCTACGAAACACAATCTCGCTTTATCACTAAATTCCAACCTTGGTATTTTCAAAGTACGGATCCTGTTTTATATAGTGAATATAATACGAGTATTCCAGGCAACTATGAGTACCACATAAAACTTGTAGGTAGTATTCCCTTAGATACACATGATACAAGCCTTGAGAAACATTGTATTGAAGGTGGAAATGGCTCAAGTGCCGATTGTAGTATTTCTAAATATATAATGAAAGATATACCTGCATATAAACCAGAAGATTTTACCACGACTGCCCTAAACTATATGTCTCGAGTAGAATACGAATTGAGTGTTTTTAGAGGGTTTGATGGAAGAATTGACAAGTTGACCAAATCATGGGAGGACGTAGACAAAGAACTTAAGACAGACGCTGATTTTGGTAGACAAATAAGCAAAAAAGGTCTTGTAAAAAACATACTGCCAGAGTCTATTTCGTCAATGAATGCCGATTTAAATAAAGCTATTGCTATTTATCAATTTGTATTGGATAATTATAAATGGAATGGAAAATCGGAGCGTTATGATGTGTCTGTCAAAACTCTGGTTAAAGAAAAAGTCGGTAGCGTTTTTGAAATTAATTTATTATTACAAAATCTATTGACAATTGAAGGTTTTGAAGTATTTCCAGTCCTAGTTTCAACTAGAGCAAATGGACTTGCAACAAAAATTTTCCCTGTGCTTACTGATTTTAACTATGTGATTTTAAAAACTTCAATAGATGGTAAAGATTATTTTTTAGATGCAACAGAACCCTATTTGTCTTTTGGGGAAATTCCATTTAGAACACTAAATCAATACGGTCGATTAATAGGTTTTGAAGATGGCAGTTATTGGGAAGATATCAATGTTGACAATTTCTCAACAAGAGGGCATCGAGTTGCAATAACGTCATTCAATGATGATAAATTATCAGGCGCAGTAGAAAGTAGTTTCACAGGATATCATTCTCACAAACCGAAGCAACAGTATGATGAGAACTCTGAGGTGTATTTTGAGAAAAAAATTAATGCCCATTCAGATATAATTATTGATAATCATGAAGTTAAGGATTATGATAAATCAAAATCGTCTTTCAAAGAATCGATGGATATTGCAATTGAACCGGAATTCATTGGTAATAAAATTTATCTAAATCCTTTTATCATTAAATTCTTTGATGAAAATCCCTTTAGACTTCAAGAAAGATCCTACCCTATCGATTTTGGATACAAGGACATTTATATTTATACTATGAAAATAGACTTAGATGAAGACTTAAAAATTCTTGAAATCCCTTCAACCTTAAATTATTCTCTACCCAACGCGTCTGGAAACCTTATATTCAATGTTGAAAACGTTAATAACCAACTTATGATATATTTTAAAGTTAAGTTCAATTCAGCTATCTATTCATCAGAATTGTATCCTTATTTAAAAGAATTTATGAGTAAACTCGTAGAACTTCAAAATAATACTGTAATCGTTTTTGAAACACAATAGATTTACTTTTCGTACTTTTAAAACATGGAATCTTACGATAGACATAACTGGAAAACAAAGCTTCATGAAATCATTTATGAAGCGGATACGCCTGCAGGAAAATTATTCGATGTTGTTCTTCTTATAGCAATTGTTGCCAGCATTATTTTAGTAATGTTGGAAAGTGTTAAAAGCTTTGATCTCAGGTTTCATGCCTTTTTAAATATCTCGGAATGGATCATTACCATCTTATTTACTATTGAGTATATTTTGAGAATTATAACCGTAAAAAAACCCTTAAAATATATTATGAGTTTTTACGGCATCATCGATTTACTCTCCACAATCCCTAAATATTTATCACTTATATTTATAGGTACACATGCCTTGGTGGCTTTAAGGGCTCTACGTTTATTGAGAATTTTTAGAATTCTTAAATTAGTGCGTTTTATGGGTGCTTCTAATCAATTGGCAAGTGCTATTAGGGCCAGTAGAGCAAAAATTTCGGTCTTTTTGTTTGCTGTAATAATTGCAGCGACAATTTTTGGCACCATTATGTATTTGGTAGAAGGTGAAGAAAATGGATTTGATAATATCCCAAAAAGTGTTTATTGGTGTATAGTTACATTGACCACAGTTGGTTTTGGAGATATTGCACCTCAAACTGCATTAGGACAATTTATTGCCACACTAATCATGATATTAGGTTATGGTATTATAGCTGTACCAACTGGTATTGTGTCTGCTGAATATACGAAAGCTTCAGAAACTGATACTACTAAGAAAAAATTATCTGACGAAGAATATAAACATGTAAAGAATGTGACTTTAAATACTCAATCTTGCATGAATTGTTTGGCTACAAAGCACCAGGATGGTGCTGAATTCTGCCACAAATGTGGCTTTAAATTACACCATGACTAAAGTTCTTATTGCTATTGTTGGGCCAACTGCTATTGGTAAAACGGCTTTGAGTATTAAATTAGCTCAACATTATAATACTGAAATTATTTCTGCAGATTCGCGACAATTTTATAAAGAAATGTCAATCGGTACCGCTGTTCCATTTAAAGAAGAGCTGAATGCGGCACCACACCATTTTATTCAGAATAAATCCATTGAAGATGATTATAATGTTGGCGATTTTGAACGTGACGCCATTTCTAAAATAAGTATTTTGCATGAAAAAAATCCCATAGTTGTCATGGTTGGTGGCTCGGGTTTGTACGTAAAAGCGGTAACTAAAGGCTTGGATTATTTTCCTGAAGTTGCACCTCATATTAGAACACATCTCAATCTTCAGCTTAAAGAAAAAGGTCTAATCCATTTGCAAGAACAGCTAAAGTCATTGGATTCGGAAGCCTATGAAACTATTGCCATAGATAATCCGCAACGTGTTATTAGAGCGTTAGAAATTTGTATAGGCACAGAAAAACCCTATTCTTCTTTTCTCACCAACCCTGAAAAAAATCGAGATTTCAAAACAATTTCTATTGGATTAAATGCAGAACGTTCCACTATATATGATAGAATTAACCAACGCGTAGATGTAATGATTGAGAACGGGTTGATAGACGAAGTAAAATCACTTTCACCATATAAACACCTCAATGCTTTAAATACGGTTGGCTATAAAGAATTATTCCAATATCTTGAAGGCGATTGGACTTTAGACTTTGCTATTTCTGAAATTAAAAAGAATACCAGACGTTTTGCCAAAAGACAACTGACATGGTTTAGAAAAGACGATGCTATAAAATGGTTTGATTTTGAAACTGATGTTGAGGAGATTATTCAATATATAAATTCGGAAATAGAATAATTTATTTTGTTTTACTTGACTTTTTAAAGTTTAAAAACCCCTTCTTAAAAAGAAAATTTCCGCTTAATGTAAAACACAAAATTCCTAGAGCATCTGCAATAAGGTCTATTATATCCAAACTACGCCTAGGAAAAAATACCTGACTCAATTCTTCGACTATCACAAATATAGATACAAGAACGGTTCCAAGGGGCACGTTTTTACTCCAGAATACAGATCTGTTTTTAAACACTAGATTAGCTAGTAAAGTTAAAATTCCATAGATAAAAAAATGACCTATTTTATCACCATAATAAATAGAATTTGAAAATTCAATAAATATATTTGGTGCACCTTTATTAGCTTTATTTATTATCCAAAATATAAAAATGACTAACGCTATTGTAATCCCTTTTAATAACTTATTCATTAATTCATCAATTCATCAATTCAAACAAAAAATCCAGTTCATAAAAACTGGATTCTTTTATACATTTAAGATTATTCTTTATTTTATTTATCTCCATTAACAACTAACCTAAAGCCTTCTCCATGAATATTCAAAATTTCAACATTAGGATCTGGTTTTAAGTATTTACGCAATTTAGCAATATACACGTCCATACTACGAGAAGTAAAATAATTATCGTCTCTCCATATTTTCGTCAGTGCTAATTCTCTTGGCATTAAATCATTTTCATGCAGTGCCAGCAAGCGTAATAATTCATTCTCTTTTGGAGAAAGCTTTTCAGGATCACCACCATCAAATTTTAAAAAACGTAGTTTAGAATTGAGGTCAAAACGACCGATCTTAAATTCAAATTGCTTACTATCAGCAACAGTATCGGTTGCTTTTCGTTGCATTATAGCTTTGATTTTCATTAACAACACTTCGCTGTCAAATGGTTTATTAAGATAATCGTCCGCTCCTACTTTGTAACCTTTTAGCACATCTTCTTTCATCGCCTTTGCGGTTAAGAAAATGATTGGCACGTCTGTATTTTTTTCACGAATTTCCTTCGCTAAGGTAAAACCATCTTTATAAGGCATCATAACGTCTAAAATACAAAGGTCGTAATCATCCTTTTTGAACTTTTCAAAGCCTTCCATCCCATTTTTGGCATGAACCACATCATAATCGTTCATCATTAGATAATCTTTTAAAACGGTTCCAAAATTTGGATCATCCTCGACTAAAAGTATTTTTTTATTTTGTTCTTCCATAATTCGTTTTTTATGATATTAACGGCATCTTTACAATAAAAGTACTGCCTTTTCCTTTTTCACTTTCTACTGATATATGACCATGATGGTCATCTACTATTCTTTTTACGTAAGCCAGACCTAAACCATGTCCTTTTACATTATGGACATTTCCAGTATGCTCCCTATAGAATTTCTCGAACACACGTTTAGCAACTGCTTTGGACATCCCATTGCCTTGATCGGCAATTTTCAATATGATATTATTACCAACATTTTCGGTGTAAACATCTATTTTTGGTGCATCATCCGAATATTTTATGGCATTGTCCAAAATATTGACAATCACATTTGTAAAATGTGTCTCATTGGCTAAAACCGATGAATGCTCAGCATCTAAATGCGCTTTCACATAACCTTGTCGGTCTTCAACAATAAGTTCCACATGAGTAATTGCATCTTCAATTAAGTCGTGCAACTCATGTCTTTCCTTACTAATATTTAGTTCATTTTTATCTAACTTAGATATACGCAATACATTTTCCACTTGGGCATGCATACGCTTATTTTCTTCCTTGATCATTCCCAAATAACGTAATACCTTTTCTTGGTCACTGATTATTTTAGGATTCCTGATGGAGTCTAAAGCCAAATTAATAGTCGCAATTGGTGTTTTAAACTCATGGGTCATATTATTAATGAAATCTGTCTTAATCTGCGATATTTGACGTTGTTTTATCAACTGATAAATGGCACTGGTATAAGCAATAATTATAATACTTGTAAATATGATTGAAAGTACAATCATCCATAAAATTGAGGATAACAAATACTTTTTCCGATCTGGAAACTCTACTAAGAGTTTATAACTGCTTTCGTTATTATTGTCTAAAAAAACAGGAATTCCATAAGGGTCTTCATATTCAAAATTATTGGATTGAACTTTAGTTGCCAAATCATCATCATAAATGGCAAATTCGAAATCCAGATTTATACCTTCATCTTCTAATTCACGCTTTAATAAAGTTTCAACTTGTTGTTCTGAAATACGTTTATAAACCGGCTTGTCCTTTAAAAAAGATTTAAAAGTATCCTCATACATTTGCTTATCCAAAGCTCCCAGTGAGGAATATTCCCTTAAGCGCTTTTCTGGATCTATTCGTCTAACACCGTCAATAGTTGTCGTATTATAAGTTTCTGTAACACGCTCACTATACAATTTACTGATATTAAAACTATCTGCATCAATTTCAATGAACATCGAAGGCACTCTAAAACGCTCTTCTAAAACGGTATTACGATGTATAATGGTTTTGTCATTGATATCATCTTCATCCGTAATAAATAATTGTTTTATTATAGAAGTGTCCGCTTTATTATCGTTGTTCAAATAAGGTTGTAACCTCTCAAAATAATCTCTAAACTCATACTCTGCAATGGATTTAGACACATAACTCAACGAACGTTTAACACTCAGCGTAAAATTCTTATTCTCATTTTCTATACTATTATTTATAAAAAATGATTGAACAAAAATAATTCCTATGAGCGATAAACTCATTAAGACTATCAATAACACGAATAGCTTTTTGCCCATCAGTCAAATTTAACATTTTAACATTTAGTACAAATTAGGTTTAACCTAACGTTAACAAATGAATCGCTTTTATTGTTGGTTTATTTTTTTTAGGATGTCGTGATGAATCTCAAGTGCCTGAATTTTAGCCTCTTTTAAATCGTTATTATAAATAACATAATCAGATTTTTCAATCTTTATAGCATCTGATAGTTGATTTTTAATGATAGACTTCACGCGCTCTTTTGAAACAGTATCGCGTTTCATAACACGGTTAATTCTTAATTCTTCGTCGGCAACGACTGTAATGATATAATTGTATTGATGCTCTAAATTATTTTCAAAAATGATTGCTGCCTCTTTTATGACGTATTCAGTATGTTGTTTTTTCAGCCAGCGCTTAAAATGTGATGCTACTTTTGGGTGAACGATGGCATTCATTTTAGAAAGTAGCCCCTTATCGTTAAAAATTTTTGAAGATAAATATGGTCTATTCAATTGACCATCTTTGTACGCCTCTTTACCAAACAAGTCAATCAATTTTCTCTTAATGACTTTTGAACGGTTCATCAAAGCCTTAGCCTCAGCATCTGCGATGTAAATGGGTACTTCTAATGATTGAAAATAGTTAAGAATTGTTGTTTTCCCACTCCCTATGCCTCCTGTTAGTCCAACTACTACCATATTATAATTTTATAAAATCGATTCGTTTTTGTTTGATATTAACATGTTTTACAAAATCAGGTTTTTTAACCACCTTCGGTATTAAAAAGGTCTGTTCTGCTTCTAAGTCTGCATAATCACACTCAATTTTAAAATCTGAATTTTTAATTCCGTTGTAATTTTCTAAATCTACGTAATAGGAAACGTTGACGGTTTTGGGAAAATAATTGATGGTAATATTTTTAGGTTGATTTTTGATGGTGACAGGTACTTCAGCTGTACCTTCTGTAAACCGAAGAACCTTACCATGCACTGTTACTTCCTTTGGAAAAATTTCAATGTTTTCAAACTTTGAAATATCCAGTTTTATTTTTTTTTTAATAGCACTTTTTACCTCATTTTCAATTAATTCTTCCGTAAAAATTGAATCGATTTTATTAACCTCAGAAGCAGCGCCCACAATTTTCACACTGTCCACATTAAATTCAAAATCACCCTTTAAATCATAACCTACAGCATAACCAATATTTCTTTTAAGTCTCACTGGAACTAATTTTGAAGCACGTTTAGAATACGCTATCATGAGTGTATCTGGCATCAATGAAATCAGCTCAAAAGCATTGCCTAATTGATTTTCAATAAGATATTTGTGTTTTCGAACATTGAATTTAAAATGATTAGGTTGTAAACTCACCTCACTTTTGGAATCTACTATAAGTTCTTTTGCACTTTTGAACATTAATGGCAATAAAGAAAATCCCTTAGCTTCAACATAGGCATTGATATAATTGGCGGAATCATTTTTTATCAAAATTTCGTCATCAACATTAACCAAATTTACTTTTAGTTTTATGGTTTGTTTGTAATCGTTAGATAGTTTTGAAATAATTAAAAACACAAATGCAATGGCAAAGAAAAGGCTAAAACGCTTAACGCTTCTCTTCTTAAAATGGTCTCGTATATTTAGTTTTTTCTTAGAATTCATTGATAAATTAGAAAAACAGTTGCGGAAAAGATGTCTCAGGTTTTCGACCTAAAACCACCAAATAAAATGTGGATTTCAAAAATCCGTGACCATATCCAAAAAACTGGATAAGTATAGCCAATAACGCCTGAAATGCAATGATAATATTCTGATTTGAAAACAAAGCCAAAACAAAAGCTAGTGAAAAATAAAAGCCATATAAATATAATGGAAAATTAATATGAAACAACATCAAAAGGATTGAAGTGATAAAGCCTAAACTAAACACTGTAGGAAACCAATACACCATACTTTTGGAATGGGGATGCCATTGATTAAGAATCGGTCTTACCATTCCAAATTTATGGACTTGCTTATAAAATTTGGACCATGAAATACGACGCTTATGAAATACAATGGCAGTTTCAATAAGTGTTGTTTTAAATCCTAATTGGTACAAACGCAATGATAAATCTGGATCTTCACCTGGATGAATTTTTCCAAATCCACCAGAAGCCAAAAACGCTTTTTTTGATAAGCCCATATTAAAACTGCGTGGTTGAAAATCTTCTACCTTTTGCTTACCTCCTCTTATTCCACCTGTAGTTATAAAAGACGTCATAGCAAAGTTTATGGCCTTTTGAAGATTAGAAAATGAAGGATGTGCCGCGTCAGGTCCACCAAAACAATCGTAATAAGATTGAGACAGGAAGTCTTTCACTTCAGTTAAATAATTTGAAGGCAACAATACGTCAGAATCTAAAATAATAAAATAATTTCCCTTGGCTTTTTCCATACCATAATTCCTAGAATCCCCTGGACCTGAATTTGATTTGAAGTAATAAGAAATATCAAGTTCACTTTTAAATTGCTCAATCACATGCTCAGAGGTTTCAGTTGATCCATCTTCTACAATTACAATTTCATAGTTATGCTGACCTTCAAGATTCGAAAAACTTTCTAGAAGTTCCCCAATCTCATCAGGTCTGTTATAAACAGGAATAACAAAAGAAAAATCAATGGCTTTCATAGTGCACAAAGGTAATTAAACCAAATGCAATTTTTGATACTTACTTTAGCTTTAAATCAGTTGAATACTATTCAAAATTAAAATGAATTATTGGTCATTTAATCAATGGATTATAAAGCAAAAAAAAGCCGCTAAAATTAGCGGCTTTTTAAAATTTATAATTGGATTAGGCTATTGCTTAATCACTCTTATTGTTTCAGTAATATTTGCAATTGTTACTTTAACAAAATAAGTACCAGTTTGTAACTGAGACATGTCTAAATCACTATCTACTGAATTAGGCGTAGCTCTTAATACTTCTTGACCTAGCATATTATACATTGCTACTTGCTCTATGGTGTTTTGAGCATTTAATGTTAATGTATTTTTAACTGGGTTTGGATAGTATGTGAAAGCGGCTTCATTTTCAAATTCTCCAAAACTTAAGAGATCTTCAACTACGATTGGCGCTCCAGTTACATCTAAAGATGCGCATAAATTATTTGTACTTACAATACCTAAAACATCACCTCCAGTTGTAGTTCCAAATACAATAACACCTAAATCTAAATAGTTTGGATCTGTGTTATCTGTAGTCTCAGCTACTAAAGTATGAATAGTATAGTCTCCAGTAGTTGTAACATCAAAGCTAGGTGTAGCACCTGCTTGCTCTATTACTAAACTTGCTCCAGATGTTAATACATAGGTTACATCATAATCCGTTGGAACAACGATATCACCATTTGGAGTGGCACTGATAGTAGTTGAACCATCTAATTCAACTGGAGTTGCATCTGCTGTTAAAGTACCTGCATCTGCAGTACACTCTTCTACGCATGTTACAGTCAATTGAAAATTACCAACACTACCTACATTCCATCCGCCAACGGCCACATAATATGTTGTAGTACCATCAGATGTAAAAGATGTTTCTGCTGCATAATTTTCAGTAGAACCACCACATTCGTCATAACCATCATCGATTAATGTTAATGCGCCCGAAGTACCTGTATAAACAAATAATTCTGTATCAAAATCTGTATTGGCTGTACCACATGTAGACAAGGTTACAATTTCTGAGACGCCTGTACCTGTAAATGAATACCAAACCCAAGGGGAATCGTTATCTGCAGGTGTATCATCTTCAACTGTCGCATCCTCTGGCGCGTCTGATTCATCTTGAGTTGCACCAATGGTAGTTCCTGAAACTACATCTCCACAAGCGATGACTATGGCATCAGCAAATAGATCATTAGCAGGTGGACAAGTATAAGTAAAATCTCCTAAACTAAAATTACATGCTACGTCAGCGTGCTCTACAGTTAAAGTAACTGAAGAACCATCAGTATAAGGACCGACTTGTAATACACCTGTACCAGTAATAGCAAAAGTAGTGGTACCATCATTAATTTGTGTTGCATCACCCACCGTTGTTATATCTATATCAACATAAAACTGAGAATTACCACAATCATCAAATATATCTGATGAATCAACTACAGCAGATACACATGCTAATGGAGTTCTTACAATAAATTCGTCAATAAAGAAATCATAGTCTTCATCATCGTCAACAGTACCATCTGTGGCCCAAATAGCAAATTGAACTGTACCAGTATAAGCACTTAAATCAAAGGTCTCCACATCTCCAGTTTCTGAAGGGTAGCTAGATTGATTATAAGTCGTTAAATTATTCCAACTCGCACCGCCATCTGTTGTAATTAACATCTGTACCTCATCGTCAGATCCCATTCCATTCAATTCAGGAGGATTGGAATTTGCAAAATCAGTTAACGCAACCGTATAAACAAGCTCATAACTTCCACCTGATAAATCAAAAGACGGAGAAATTAACCAATCTTCTCTATTATTTGTATATAAATTAATTTGCGCCGAATTATTTGTTGAGCCAATATTTGCAAATTCATCATGATTCCATAGTCCTCCGCCTAAATCTGATGGTCCAGTTGTAGGATCTCCAGATCCAGCTTCAATCCAACAACTCGGTGCAACACCAGTATCGAAACTTTCAAGATAATCTGGCACAAAACTATTACATGGAGTTGTAAAAGAGAAAGGGCCTGCCCATACAGATGTAGATCCGCCACAGTCAGCAAGCACATAATATTCATATTCATTATTTGCGGCTAACCCCATTTGGGTATATGGATTAGAAACACCGGTAGCTGTTGCTGTACCAGTTGCAGTATCTCCAGCAGTAATATCTACTAATTCAATATCCCAAAGGATTTCTGAACCACCTGCTGTCCAACTTAATTCGGCAGAAGTTGTGGTGGCATTTGAAGCCATTAAAGCACTCGGCGCACCACAATTCACTTCTTGAATACAGAAATCGTCAGTTGATAATGTTTGGAAACTATCTTTCCAAATAGCCATTTTATAAACCGCTGCAGGCGTTAAACCACTAATCTCATTAGTAGCATCCATGGCTCCGCAAAGAATTTCAGTTCCACCACAAGCGTCTAAAATCACATATTCATTATTAGCACCTGAGTTGCTAATATTTACCGTACCTGATGCAGGTGCAGTAAATTCATACCAAAATCCTCTATTATCTCCACTTGCATCACATGTGCCAGTTCCACCAATATTTGGTGCTGTAGCAAAATCTATTGTAATTGGCGTTGCCGTTGAACAATCTGCCTCTACAGTTGCAACAAAAGGTAAGTCACATCCTTCTCCTGGCGGAAGTACTGGCGCTTCAACCGTTAACACACCTGAGATATTAGTTGTTCCATCCCAAGCACCTCCATTGCTGCCATCAGCTAAAATTCCTCCATAAGTAAAAGGCCCAGTATTTAAACTAAAACGGCTCGCGTAATAATAAGTTCCTTCTGCTAAACCAAGGTCTTGCATATCTACAAAATACTCATCGTTGTTGCCCGCTTCCGTGTTAAATGCAGCTACTTCCCACGTCCAACCTGTACCTGAAGGGTCTGTATCAGCGTCGCTATAACCAATCCATACCTCAATTCCTGCAGCAGGACCGCCTGTAGTAGTGTCTGTTAAACCAGCTTCATAAGCCTGCGCATAAACAAATTGATCAGTCATTTCATTCTCAGGAAACGCTAATGTTGCAGGGAATTGTAAATTGTAATAATCTAATGCATCTGTAACAATGGCGTCATTTACAACATTATCTACATAAAGTTCAAATTCATTGGTACCTGTTGCTCTAACCGCAACATATACTGATTGACCTACATAAGCTGATAAATCAAACTCTTGTTGCGTCCATGCTGCTGGTGCATCACTCTCTGCTTGAAGCACAACTGTAAAATCCACTGCAGCAGTAGTTCCAGTTGACAACAATACTTCATAAGATTCTAAAAACGTAGCACTTCTTGATTGTATATAAAAAGATAGCCTATCGTTCAGTCCAGCTGTAACGGCAATTTGAGGCGTAATTAAATAATCATCATGTGCAACAGCCGCATCATATACAATTCCTGCGACAGCAGTACCATCTTGGGCTCCTCCAGAACCAGATGGCGTATCATCCCATGTCCATGAATTAGAACTTGCTAGATCCAATACCGTCCATGTTGCAGGTATTTCTGTTTCAAAACTTTCGGTAAATTGTGCATTAGACTGCCAACATAACGCAACCAATGCAAATAACACTAATGTAATTTTTCTCATGTATTTTAATATTAAAGTTAGTAATTCTTTAAAAATATGTTAATTATTTAGAACATAATTAGCTTTAGCTTTCAAATCGTTCAAGAGTAGAAAACCTCGATAAAAGTCAAACATAATACATCGAAAAATTACCTGCTAATTTAGATAATGCTGGAAAAGTTTTGAGAAGAGCTAAAAGTTGACCTCAAATAATGAAATTATTTTAGCGTTTAATTAATTTTATAATCTTAATTCGATCGTTATCAAATTTCAAACTACAAAAATAGATACCTGCCTGAAGCGTGTAAAGATTTAATTCAAACTGTTTTTTCATAACAGGTTTTTCAAGAAGTAAAGCTCCTGTACTATTATACAAAGTTAAATTTTCAACTAAATGAGAAGTATCAATTTGCATAGTGTCATCAACAGGGTTCTTAAAATTTACTGAAATCCTATCACCAAAATTATTTATAGATAAGGAATTTCCTTCAATAATTGTTATAAACTGATTAGGAGTTACATTATATACAATATCTTCAATTCCACTAAGCCAAGTCACTTTAATATAATCTATATTGGTAACTTCATTAATGCCAATAGTTTGTACTAAAGAATTCTGGCTTAAATAACCTTCACCGCACATTATATAATGGTATTGCAGATTATCATTCGTATAAATTTCTATCTTAGAACCGATAGCATCGCGATTGGATTCTGTACCGATTAATTTTACTTTAATATAATTATTGATAGTAGATGTTTGGTTATTCCAAATAAAGGGAGCATGATTGTTATTATTAACAACGATATCTAATAAACCATCATTATTAGTGTCACCGATAGCAGACGAAAAACTACTTATAGAATTCTCAAATCCAGAATTAACTAAATTAGCGAAATTTTCCCCATCAATATTTTCATAAAAGCCATAAGACGGAAATCCGTTGCTACCGTCATAAGAACAACTTATATATAAGTCGAGATCACCATCATTCTCCGCATCGAGAAAGTTTGATCCCCAAGACCAGCTATTTAATTGTGTTCCTGAACTTTCAGAAATATTTGTGAACGTTTCATCTCCATTATTCTTAAGCAAAACAGTACTACCAACCGTGGTAGCCTCATTATTTGGGGTGTTCGTCATAAATATATCCAAAAAGCCATCAGAGTTGAAATCGTCAATAGTTACTGACATGGCATCTATAACTAAATCTGTACCTGAAGATTGACTAACATCTGTAAATGTGCCATCGCCATTGTTTTTGTATAAGTGGTTTTGTTTTACTTTATCATTGGCGATATATAAATCTTGCCAACCATCATTATTAAAATCAAAAAAACCTGAACAAAAAGTCAATGCTGGTATATTTGCTAAGCCTACTTCATTTGTGATCTCAGTAAATGTACCATCACAATTACTTTGATACAGGTAATTGGTTATTGTTGTGTTTTCCTTGTAGTTCGATAAGTATACATCTAAACAGCCATCATTATTGATATCTCCCCAAGACGCACCAAAAGTGTACATATTTTCTAAGACGAATCCGGCCGAAATAGTTATATCAATTAAAGAGTTATCGCTGAGTTTTTCAAAAAACCTATTTCCATCAGTTTGACTTGTTACAAATAAATCCTTATCACCATCATTGTCGAAATCCACCCAAATAATGGATTTATTTTGAAAATTCAAATCAATAGGCAACAGAGATTCTTGGACAAAAAAACCATCATAATTCTTATAGAATTGAATAGATTGTCCATTACCTGTTCCAAGTGATATGTCGTCCCATCCATCCTCATCATAATCCACAAAACTTACACCGCCACCCATGGAAACGACTCCTGTATTCTCCGAAACACCAACAATATTAGATTGGTCAGTAAAATATATTTGAGAATTTAAGGAGAAAACCGTAAAAAATATCACGATAATTACATAGCGTTTCATTCTTTAATTTTTGAACAAGATAAAAAAAAGCCCTTACAAAATTTATATAATGGCTCTTAATTACGTTTATATACGTTTATTGTTTTCCTATAAAGTGTCAATCACGGTATCACTAATTTCAAGAGTACTGAACTATCATAGTATAAATTCAGAAGTGTAAAAAGTTTTCTTAATCCACTAACAAGTAACTTTGTGCAATAAACTATTCGATTTGGGTGATAAGATAATTGAAAGCTGCGACTGAGAACTAACTTTTCAATTCAAAAGTTGTCTCGCATGCGCCAAAGCAGAATCTGTAATATCCAATCCACCAAGCATTTGCGCAATCTCTACAATACGTTCATCCTCATTTAGTTTTTTAAGCTGTGTATGCGTAACGTCCTTAATATCGGATTTAAAAACTTTGAAATGTGTATTGCCCTTTGCCGCTATTTGTGGTAAATGCGTAATTGTAAACACTTGCATTTTATTACTCATATTCTTCATAATTTCGCCCATTTTGTTTGAAATTTCTCCAGAAACTCCAGTATCAATTTCATCGAACATAATAGACGGTAACTGAATGTATTCTGCTAATATGGATTTTATGGCTAGCATAATACGAGACAATTCCCCTCCTGAAGCTGATTTTTTAAGCTCATTAAAACTTGAACCTTTATTCGCCATGAGCAAAAACTGCAAGTTGTCTTTACCGTTTTTCAGAAATTGGTCAGTCGCTTCTAATTGAATTTTAAATTTGGCATTTGGCATGCCCAATTCTGAAAGTATAGTTTCTAATTTTGAAACGAAAACTGGAATCACCTTTTTTCTTTTATCATGAATTTTTAAAGCAATTTCATTGAGCTTCTCTTTCTCTTTTAAAAGTTCTTGTTCTTTAAGAGCTATGGTTTCATCTAAACTTTCCGTATTATCAATTTTAGATTTCAGATCATTTTTAAGTGAAATCAATTCTTCAATTTCTGAAACCGAGTGTTTTTGGAATAAATTATTTACTATCTGAAGTTGGCTGTTAATCCGCTCTAATTCTTGAGGATCTGAGGATAAATTGTCTTCTAAATTATCCAATTCAATTAAAATATCATCGAGTTCAATACCAACACTAGCAATACGTTCTTTTAAGGCGTCATAAGACTTGCCAAAACTGGCTATTTTAGATAGTTCGTGCTTAGCCGAATTTAACTGATCAATCGCTCCAAGTTCTTCAACATTCAATATTGATTTTGTGCTACTTAGCTTTTCGCTTATAACTTCTACATTATTGAGTTCTTCGTATTGGGTTTCTAAATCCTCTAGGTTGATTTTTTCCAAATTGATTTCATTCAACTCGTTGGATAAAAACAGATTATAATCATATTCTTTTATTAATTCTGACTTTGAAAGTTTTAATTCCTCCAATGATTTTTGAAGTGATTTATAGTCTACTAATCCTTTTGAGAATGCTTCTAGATTCGATTTATTTTCCGCCAAAGCATCAATGACCTTAAACTGATAATCGTCTTGGGTTAATTGCTGTGTTTGGTGTTGCGAATGGATATCAATAAGGTAACTGCTCAAAGCTACTAGGCTTTCTAAGGTTACAGGAGTATCATTTATAAAAGCTCGGGATTTTCCGGATGGTAAGATTTCACGTCGTATAATGGTTTGTACGTCGTAATCCAGATCCAACGTTTTGAACAATCCCTTTAAATCATAATTGGCAATATCAAAAATAGCTTCAATTATGCATTTTTCGTCTGTATTTTTTACCTGACTTAAATCAGCACGTTTCCCCAAAACTAAAGATAAACCTCCCAATAAAATCGATTTTCCAGCACCTGTTTCGCCTGTAATAATAGTTAAACCATTATTAAAAGACACGTTCAACTCATCGATGAGTGCGTAATTTTTAATGTAAAGTGTTGTGAGCAAAAATCTAAAATTTAGTACTACAAATTTAAGTGATTATGGCTTTAAAAATGTTAATGAAGAAAAAAATTATACGAATGACATTTAATTTAGTAAAAAAGATAATGCCAACTAAAATTATTCTTTAGCACCAAAAAATAGGTTTCAAAAAAGAGAATTGTTAATTCTTTGTAGTCATTCAGAAAGCCTAATACTTAATATTTCGCCACTTCTGGGAATGCATTGGAGCAATTCTATTTAAAACATCTGTTGCCTCTGTAATATTAACGCTCGGTCCACCAGAAAGAATTTCCATGATTTCATCCGCTTTTGCATCAAAAAAAACGCGCATTACATAAGAATTTGGACGCACACGATGTACTTTTTGTAATTCATCCAATGCAGCAATTATTTTCATCTTTCCTTCTTTTGCACCTTCATTCATAATATCCATACCTTCAATATGATACTTGTACATGGTCGTTCTTAAACCTTTAAACGCTGGCGACATCAGATTATCAATCAATGCGAAACGCGATTGTAATCCATCTTCCAGTTTCCAACCTTGTCCATTGAGCTGTTGTGAATAACTAGCAATAGTCTGTGCTTGCTCAAAATATTCATCGCCTCCGTTGAGTTCAAAAGTATCTGCATCCATTCCTAAAATCATATAAACATGAAATGCTAAAACGGAGATAAGATTGGATTCAAATTGATTATCATTATAAACCAAATTCTGAAATTCCAAATATTGAAAATTAAAGTTACGGTCGTTGTAATTATACACAGGCGAACTATACGTAGAATTAAAAACTGGCCGAGACGACGATACTTGAAGCGAAGCCGAAAATGAATCATTATTATATTGATTGACATTAATTACCATATTACAATTAATGCGCTCTTGTGCTCCGAAATTCTTTCCTGTCCATTTTGTATTATTGATGAACTCATTCAATTGTTTTTCCAAGGTTTTAAAAACAACATTGTTTTCATTACCCGTTTGTTGCGCGATAACGGCTACCGTACAATTCAATTCTTGTGAAAACCCTACAGTTGTTAATAAAAGAGTAAATAAAAGAAATAGGTTACGCATGTGTTTGTTTTAGTATAAGTTGCATTAAATCCTTAGCGACTTCCGCCTTTGATTTTAATTCATTTTCAAAAATAGCGTTAGCAGACGTTATAAATGTAACTTTATTTGTTGATACTCCAAAACCAGCACCTTTATCTTGAAGTGAATTTAATACAATGAGGTCTAAATTCTTAGATTCTAGTTTACCTTTGGCGTGTTCTAATTCGTTATTAGTTTCTAATGCAAAACCGACTAAAAACTGATAGGTTTTAATCTCACCGAGGGATTTTAAGATATCTTTTGTCTTTTCTAACTCAATAGTAAACGTCGCATCTTTCTTCTTTATTTTCTGATCTGCCACATTCTTTGGTCTGTAATCTGCAACTGCTGCCGAAAGAATGGCAATATCAGATGATAAAAAATGTCTATGAACCTCATTGTACATCTCTTCGGCACTAATCACAGGTTTAACCGTAACGAAATTATTATCTATTTTTTCATGTGTTGGACCAGTAACCAAAATGACCTCAGCACCTAAATTTGAGGCCGCTTTAGCGATTTCAAAGCCCATTTTTCCACTAGAATGATTTCCTATAAAGCGCACAGGATCCAAAGCCTCATAAGTTGGACCAGCTGTTATCAATACGCGCTTTCCTTTTAATGGCAACTGCTCTAAAATATCGTTTTCAATAAAACTTACGATATCTTCTGGCTCTGCCATTCTACCCTCGCCTACTAAGCCACTAGCGAGTTCACCTGTTCCTGCTGGAATGAGTTGATTTCCATATGATATCAATTTTTCAAATGATGCTTTGGTGGATTCATGCTTATACATATCCAAGTCCATGGCAGGCGCAAAATAAACGGGACATTTCGCAGAAAGATAGGTGGCCAATAATATATTATCACAAACACCATTTGCCATCTTTGCCATGGTATTGGCCGTAGCTGGCGCTATAACAAAATAATCTGCCCAAAGGCCTAAATCAACATGGTTGTTCCAAACTTGGTTATCATCTTCTTCATCTACAAATGAGGAATAGACAGGGTTTTTAGAAAGGGTAGAAAGTGTGAGTGGTGTTATAAAATCCTTAGAAGCAGGAGTCATCACAACTTTGATGTTTGCGCCTGCTTTAATAAATAATCTTACTAAGTTAGCAGATTTATATGCGGCAATACCAGCAGTAATGCCTATTAAAATATTTTTATCCTTTAGAATAGACATCTAAGGTTTATGGCTGAGGATCATCCGTATTTCTATGATAAATTTTATCATCCAACCATTCTTTAACTGCTAAAGAGTGTGGTTTAGGTAATTTCTCGTAAAATTTGGACACTTCAATTTGTTCTTTGTTTTCGAAAATTTCCTCCAAACTATCGTTGTAGGTTGCAAACTCTTCAAGCTTGTCAATTAACTCACGTCTTATGTCTGTATTGATCTGCTCTGCACGTCTAGAAATTACAGAAATCGCTTCATAGATATTATCCGTTGGCGCATCAATTTCATTTCTGTTGTAAGTAATTGTACTTACTGGTGCATCTGTCTTTTTTAAATCCATCATAATAATATAATGTTTAACTTTTAGTAGTAAACGTATTTAATTCTTGTTGTAATTGTTCTTTTAACACTGTAGCTTCTTCCAAATGTTCAGAATTCGGATAGCCTTTTTTTAGAGCTTCATAATAACCTAAAGCCTCTTTTAATCTTTCTTCCTTTAGATAATTCACACTTAAAATGGCAAGATTGTAAGCCGCCTCAAATCTATAATAAAAGGCTTCTCCTCTTAAAGATGCGCCTGGAAATTCCAATAAAAAATTATTAAATGATTTTATTGACGCTTTATAATCTGAGATTAAACCGTATTGTTTTGCTATTTCAAATGATTTTTTCTCCAGTTTGAAATCTAATTCCTTTACCAACGTATTTGCTTCTGGCAAATATGGTGAATTAGGATACTCATTTATAAACAACTGTAATTTTTCAATGGCTTCGACCGTTTCCTTCTGCTCTTTAGAATATACAGGCGAATTAAAATAATAACCTTTAGCAGCTAAAAATGAAGCTTCTTCAGCTTTTTCACTCTGAGGATAAATGTCCGTAAATTTACCTAAGTGATAACTTGCAATGTAGTAATCTCCCAAATGGTAGGAACACATGGCGTGGATATAGGTCAATTTTTCGGCCTGTGGTTTCCCTCTGTATTGCTGAAGAATTTGATCCGCCAACCTAAACGATTTTTTGTACTTTCCTGCGTCGTATAATTCAGTTGCCATTTCAAACTTTGCAGCTGTATCATCAGATTTTAATGTTTTCTGAAATTCGCTACAAGAAACAAATAGAATACTGATAAATAGTATGTAAAGTCCTTTTTTCATAAATTTTAAACAGGATGCAAAAGTAAGCATTATTAACGGATTTTAAAAACAATTATTGTTGAACTCATCTGGACCTATTCTATTCCCTAAAAAATGCTTAAAATCCGCTCATATTTTAGCTATTTTATTACGCGTAGCGATGCGATGCCTTTCAAAAGTTGCCTCATTTGAGCACATTTTATATCTTCCGTAGCTTTCGGGATCGGCTGAATACAAAATGTCAGATGAAGTTCACCGCTAAATTAAGAGATGTTATGATGTGGAAAACCTATTTATATAAAGTTTAACTTTTACCTAAAGTTTTTAGCTCAGATTTGATCCTTTCTTTTAGTTGATTTGTAGCTTCAACCAATGGTAAACGCACATGTGATTTAGAAATTCCCAATGCCGACAACACAGCTTTGATACCAGAAGGATTATTTTCTGAAAATATCATTCCTGTAATTGGCATTAACTTAAAATGAATATCATAGGCTTCCTTCGCTTTACGTGCGATACCTAATCTTATCATTTCAGAAAATTCCTTTGGCAGTGCTTGCCCAATTACAGAAATCACACCAGAACCTCCAGCTAATGCTACACCTAAAGCTAAATCATCATCTCCAGATAAGATTAAAAAATCTTTGGGTTTGGTTCTCAATAATTCTAAATATTGGTGCACATTATTACCTGCTTCCTTTACAGCAACGATATTTTCGAAATCTTTTGCTAATCGCAACGTGGTTTCTGGCAACATATTAGATGATGTTCTACCAGGAACGTTATATAAAATAATCGGTTTTGGCGATACTTCCGCAATAGCTTTAAAATGTTGATAAATGCCTTCCTGTGTTGGTTTGCTGTAATATGGAGATACCGATAAAATTCCATCTATGGCTGAAAAGTCCGTGGCTTTAATTTCACTGACCACATTTGCTGTATTGTTACCTCCAATGCCCAAAACCAATGGCAATCGTCCTTTATTTACTTTAGCAATAAAGGTGATCAATTCCTTTTTTTCTTCAGGAGTAACCGTTACACTTTCGCCTGTAGTTCCACTTATCACTAAATAATCGGTTCCGTTTGCTATATTATATTCCACTAAACGCTCCAAAGCATCAAAATCTATACTTAAATCTGCGTTAAATGGAGTAATCAATGCTACGCCTGTTCCTATAAATTTGGTCATTATATTTTTTTTAGAATGTTTAAATATTTTTTCAATTCTTGTTTAAAAATATTGATATCCTTTAGTTCAACATCAATAATTAAATCGTAAAAGCGATCATGTTCTGCTGATATACCCACTTTTAAATTAGCTTTGGATGCGGCCGTTATGAGATCCAATTGTAAAACTGGATTTTTAAAAAAGCAAACCAACATATCATAAGGTTCATTTATAAACGCTTCTAGATCCAGGTTTTTTATTTTTCCGTTCCAACCGAAATCCTTTGGGCTAAAATGAGCGTTCCATTTATTATGTTCCAATTTATCGTCCATAGTAAACGCCACAATTTTGTGCTTTGGAGACGTTAAATTCAATGCTTTGAAATATACCCTAAACACTTCAAATTCATGAAATTCACTAGCATTAAGCAATACCGCAACCGTCTTAATTTTAGTGTTGTTTACAGAAGGTTGACGCTCAGCCAACAATTTGTTGACATATTTTCGATTTGATTTTTCCTTAAATGCTTTTAAAATCATTTATCTTTAGCCTTTGTGCAAATTTAACAAAAGCACCCATATTTTAATATAAACTCCTTATAAGTTATTCAATGACTATTAAACATGTATTGAAACTCTGTTTTTTACTGCTCATCTTTTCTTGTGCATCGACAGAAATATCGAAAATCGAAGCTAAAAGAATTGATATAGACGAAAACATAAATCCCGATCAAACGGTTGAAAATTTTATTAAACCTTATAGAGAGCACATCAATAAAAATATGGATAGCATCATTTCGTATGCTCCAGAAAGCTATTCTAAATCTGATGGCGACTACAACACAACCATCGGAAATTTTATGGCAGATGCCATTTTTGAAGAAGGAAATCCAATTTTCAATAAGCGCACAGGAAACACTATTGATTTTGTACTGTTTAATCATGGCGGTATTCGTTCCACGATATCAAAAGGAAACGTTACTATTAGAACGGCTTACCAAGTTATGCCGTTTGAAAACTCTACAGTTGTGGTAAGTTTAAAAGGAACTCAAGTCAATAAGATGATAGAATATCTATCAAAAGCAAAACGTGCGCATCCTGTTTCGCACCAATTTCAATTGATATTGGATAAAAATGACAATGTTAAATCTGCAACTGTCCATGGAGAACCAATTGACGAATCGAAAACCTATTATGTGGCCACAAATGATTATCTCTACAATGGTGGTGATGGCATGGACTTCTTTCATCCCAATGAAGGTTTAGATGTATTGAATTATAAAATAAGAGATGTTTTAATTGATAATTTCAGGAAGAAAGACACCTTAAACCCTAAACGTGATAACCGTTTTATTCAACTAAAAGACTAACAGAAAAAATTTCCCATTTGGTGAAAATGAAAATTAAATTCTAAATGAAAAGAAGACAATTTATACAAAAATCAACTGCAGCAACCGTTTTAGCCAGTGTTGGTGGACTGAGCTTACAATCTTTTAGCCCTTCTAAAACAAAGAAAATAACCATTCTACATACCAATGACGTGCACAGCCATATTGATCCATTTGGACCAGATGATAGCAGAAATGCCAACAAAGGTGGTGTCGCACGACGAGCTACTTTGGTAGAATCGATTAGACAAGAGAATCCGAATACCTTGTTATTGGATGCTGGAGATATTTTTCAAGGCACTCCTTATTTTAATTATTATGGCGGTGAATTAGAGTTTAAACTAATGAGTATGCTAAAATATGATTTAGCCACTATTGGTAATCACGATTTTGATAATGGTATTGACGGACTATATGCCCAAATGCCGCATGCTGATTTCGAATTTGTTTCTGCCAATTACGATTTCTCAAATACGTTAATGGATACGCATGTGAAGCCTTATAAAATTATCATTAAGGATGGTATTAAAATCGGGATTTTTGGTTTAGGCGTTAAACTTGAAGGCCTGGTAGATAAAAACCTGTATAAGGAAACCGTTTACCAGGACCCAATTGCAAAAGCACAAGATATGTCCCGACTTTTAAAAGAAGAGCAAGCTTGTGATTTGGTTATATGCTTGAGTCATATAGGTTATTACTACAAGAATATGCCAGATAGAGTAAGTGACATTAATTTAGCACGTGCCACAAAAGATATCGACTTAATCATTGGTGGCCACACACATACCTTTTTACCAAAACCAACCATAGAAAAAAATAGTATTGGCAAAAATGTATTGGTCAATCAAGTTGGTGCATATGGTTTATATCTTGGGAAAGTTGATTTCTATTTTGAACCTGGAAAAAAGGTGAAAGCTGATGGTGTTTCTATTATTGTTTAGACCGTTTTTTTGATTGCAAAAATAAGTTTGCTTGCTATATTAGTCTATTTTAAACCTCCAATGGCTCATCTGAATAAGCCTCAACAGGATCGGTAACCTTATGCTGTGATTGCATGTAGAAAAAGACAAATGCCACTACTAATAATATTGAATAAACAAAACCTAAACTATCATCAGGCAAAATATAGAAATAGGCGAGTTGAATGATTTCTGAAAATACCATAAAGATAGCCCCAATTAAAAACAGCATTGACTTGTTGTTATTTCGGTACATATAGTTAATTAATGCCAATGACAACAAGGTCATTATAACAGCGTTATACGTATATTCCAAACCGTATTGATAATAAGAGAACTTACCTTCTGTCGTATTTGAAATTAACGAAACACAAAACACATCCAATACAATCAGTACTATAATAGGTATGGTGAGTTCAGAGAATACCGTTTTTAAGTTTAATTGTTTTAACATCTTAAAAATAAGTACAGCATAAGAAATTATATATAGTATATTCGCTGCATAGTATAAATAATCAATTTGGCCTTCCTCAATTTCTGGCACAAACCATGCTATATAACTTAAAATTTGAGCCAAAGAGAAGGTAATTAAAAACAAAAGGAATAACTTGGATTTATGCTTAGTCCAGCCAATGTAAAGCCAAGTAAGCATAACCAACATCAATGCACTTAAAGCTGCGCCTTCAACTTCTAAAGCAAAACCTTGAAGTAAAATGTAAACAACTCCGAGTAGCAATAATACTACTTTTAAAATTTTATTTACTAACATTAATTAATCCCTTATTAACGGTAGCAAATATAATCATTTTTTCTACACTTTAACGTTAAAATTGTGTATTTCGTCGAATAAAGTTCTATTTTTATGTAGGAATTTATTTCAATTTTGCCAAAAACCCCATTTCAGTCAGTATTGGAATATTCAAATTTTCTGCCTTGGTTCGCTTACTTGGTCCCATATTATCACCAGCAACGACATAAGATGTTTTAGATGAGATAGACGAGGATACTTTTCCGCCATTATCTTCTATCAGTTTTTTAAGTTCGTTACGAGATATGGTTTCAAACACACCTGAAACGACGAAGGTTTGTCCTTTTAACTTATCGGTTTGGTTGGCTAATTTTTCTGCTGAAATTTCCAGCTGAACACCAAATGATTTTAAGCGCGCTATTATTTGCTTGTTTTCTTCTGAACTAAAAAATTCCACTACACTTTCTGCTATCCGCTCTCCTATTTCATCAACGGTAACCAAATCCAACGTTGACGCAAACATTAAAGCATCAATGGATTTGTAGTGTTTTGCCAGTTTTTTGGCAACCGTTTCGCCAACATACCGAATTCCCAATGCAAATAACACACGCTCAAACGGAATTTGTTTTGACGCTTCAATACCATTAATTAAGTTCTCGGCACTTTTTTCTGCCATTCGCTCTAACGGAATGACTTGTTCAACGGTCAATTCATATAAATCTGAATAATTAGTAATCAAACCTTCCTTAACTAATAAAGCTACGGTTTCGCCACCCAAACCATCAATATCCATCGCCTTTCTGGATATGTAATGTTGAATCCTACCAACTACCTGTGGTGGGCAGCCATTATAATTAGGACAATAATGTTTCGCTTCACCCTCTAGCCTAACGAGCTGTGTTTCACATTCTGGACAATGGGTAATATATTGTGTGGGTTGAGAATGTTCGGGACGTTTAGCTAAATCTACCGCAATGATCTTCGGAATTATTTCTCCTCCTTTTTCAACAAATACCTCATCGCCTTCCCTAATATCCAACTTTTCAATTTGGTCTGCATTATGAAGTGAGGCTCGTTTTACAATAGTACCAGCCAATTGCACAGGTTCTAAATTGGCTACTGGTGTTATCGCTCCTGTTCTCCCAACCTGATAGGTTATTTCGTTTAATCGTGTGGAAACTTGTTCGGCCTTAAACTTATAGGCCATTGCCCAACGAGGTGCTTTTGAGGTAAAACCCAATTCATCTTGTTGGTATAGATTATTGACCTTAACCACTACGCCATCAATTTCGTAAGGTAGATTGTGT
Organism: Winogradskyella schleiferi; assembly: GCF_013394655.1. Classification (NCBI taxonomy): domain Bacteria; kingdom Pseudomonadati; phylum Bacteroidota; class Flavobacteriia; order Flavobacteriales; family Flavobacteriaceae; genus Winogradskyella; species Winogradskyella schleiferi. The sequence continues at coordinate 1,407,082 of NZ_CP053351.1, read as the reverse complement.
CTATGCTCATCCCAATAATTTATGTATTCTAAAACCGCATCAATCGATTTTACCAATTTAGCTTCAGGGGGCACCTTAAATCCCCAGGCTCTTGCTTTTTCAAGTCCTTCATATTGGGATTCAATAGTTAAGTTATTCCCTTTTATACTATACATTAAAAACTCCAACGGTCTTCTGGCCACCTCAGCGCTATCTTGCAATTTTAAACTTCCCGATGCTGTATTTCTCGGATTTCGGTAAGGTTCCTCATCATTGGCAATACGATCTTCGTTCATTTTTAAAAAGCCTTCAATGGGCAGAATAACCTCTCCTCTTATATCAAACCGTTCGGGATATTCGCCTTTTAACTGTAATGGAACGGTATTTATGGTTTTTATATTTGCTGTAACTTCATCACCTTGCACACCATCGCCTCGCGTGACTGCTCTTAATAATTTTCCATTCTCGTAAGTAATATTCATGGAAGCGCCATCGTATTTCAGCTCGCAAGTATAATTGACCTCACCATCGACCATTTTTTTAATTCTAGTTTCCCAATCCAACAAATCTTCTTTGGAATAGGAATTGTCCAAGGAATACATTCTAAAATCGTGAACCGTTGTTTTAAAATTCTTGGTAATGGCACCACCTACGCGTTGTGTTGGCGAATTGGCATCGAAAAACTCAGGATGCTGCTCTTCTAAGGTTTGAAGTTCTTTTAATTTAATATCGAAATCGTAATCGCTAATCGTCGGCTCATCTAAAATATAGTAATTGTAGTTGTGCTGGCGTAGTTCTTCTCTTAGGATTTCTATTCTTTGTTCTATCGTCATATTCAGTATAAATAAATATTGCTTTTCATATTCGATTCTTTATCAAAAAAAAAATCTCTTAATTGCTTTAGAAGCGTTTACCTTTCAAAATTCTATAATTTCCATTCAAATCCTTAATTAAATCAACATCTCGAAAATCAGCATCAATTAATAATTCTCTAGTTTCCTCTCCAAGATATTGATTAATTTCAAAATATAACCGGCCATTTTCTTTTAGATTTTTTAAAGCAAAGTTGGTAATCGCTTTATAAAACACTAATGGATTATTATCTTCTACAAACAAAGCCAAATGCGGTTCGTTATCTAAAACGTTAGGTTTTATCTCTTGTTTTTCAAGTTCTCTAACATAAGGCGGATTGGATACAATAATATCATAAGTGGATTGCGCATCAAGTGCGGAATGACAAATTTCATTTAATATGTTCGCTTCGATGAATCTGATATTTACATTATTTAGTTTTGCATTTTCTTTTGCCACACTTAAAGCCTCTTTGCTTATATCTAAAGCATATACATCAGCATTTGGCAAATTTTTAGCCAAAGAAATGGCAATACAACCAGAGCCAGTTCCAATATCCAAGATCTTAATTTGAGATTTTTCGCTTCGCTCTGAATGACATTTAATAATTAAATCGACCAATTCTTCCGTTTCAGGTCTTGGAATCAGCACGTGCTCATTCACTTTAAAAGGCAATCCGTAGAATTCCGTTTCCCTTAATATATATTGTATCGGTTTTTGCTGTTTTAATTCTTCCAAAACCGTAAAAAACGTATCGGTTTCAGGTTTTGTGATTGTAAATTCTGGTTCTAAGGTCATTTGAATTCTGGGTACATTTAGATAATGTTCCGTACACAAATAGAAAAAACTATTTACTTCGTCCTTGCCATAAATAGCATCTAATTCTTTATGATATATATTTTGAAGGTCTAATAATTTCACAACTATAAATCTTTTAACATCCAAACCGTACAAGAATAATGACCTGTATTTCCCATGGGCTTCTCTATACTTTTAAAACCTACTTTACTATATAATTTACGCGCATCGTTCATATAAGGCAAGGTTTCTAAATAACATTGACCAAAACCAGCTTGCTTTGCAAAATCAAGACATTTTTCCATCATTTCAGTTCCCAAACCTTTTCCCCTAGCTTCTGGCATAAAATACATTTTCTGTAATTCGCAAACATTACCATCGTAATTATCTAAAGGCGCAATTCCTGCACCTCCAATAATGTCATCATTTTTTTCCACTACAAAATAAACCATATTAGTTTCGCCATAAGTTTCCGTCATGCGATCTAAAGCGACATCTTCATAAGCCGTTCCAACTTTTGGCGCTCCCATTTCTACTAAAACGGAACGAATGGCCTTGGCAATTTTAGGGTTGTCCTTGGCTTCAATTTCTCGAATAACAATAGTATCTTTACGCACCGATTTAATTTTAAAATTTTTTGGTCGCTTCGACTACGCTCAGCGACCACAACTAAAAAATGACATCTTCCTTCAATTCCAAAAATACATATAAAAACAAATTAATGGTTATAAGATTCTTAATGTTTTTCCTAACTTTTACAGTACTTTTCAACTGTTCGGTAACCGAAAAACCCGAATTTGTTAAACTCGATAATATTCAAGTCGTTGACTCTAACTCTAAAAATATAACGCTCAAAGCGGATGCTTTTTTCCTTAATAAAAATGATGTTGGTGGTACCTTAAAAACTGATGACTTAAAAGTTTACATTAATGAGCTGGAAGTCGCTTCTGTGATGTCTGATGAATTTGATGTACCAAAAAGAGAAAATTTCACAATTCCACTCACTGTAAACGTACCAACCGATAGCATTATCTCTGATAAAAACCTTGGAAGTTTATTAGGCAGTTTACTTTCCCAAAGTCTAAAAGTGCACTATAAAGGCGAAATAAAATATAGAATTATGGGTTATTCCTCAACATATACGGTTGATGAAATCCAGGATGTAAAACTAAAACTCTAATTGACAATACACGAAACCTACATAAAACGCTGTTTGCAAATTGCCAATAACGGATTGGGCAGCACAAGACCAAATCCTATGGTTGGTGCTGTGATTATTTATCAGGATTCAATTATTGGCGAAGGATTTACCAGTGCATATGGTGGCTATCATGCCGAAGTGAATGCCATAAATTCAGTGAAGGACAAAACGCTTTTAGCAAAAAGCACACTTTACGTCACATTGGAACCCTGTAGTCATTTTGGAAAAACACCACCTTGTAGCGATTTAATTTTAGCACATAAAATTCCGAATGTAGTTATTGGCTGTGTGGATGATAATCCTGAAGTTTCCGGAAAAGGTATTGCTAAGCTCAAAGCTTCAGGATGCCATGTAATTGTAGGTGTTTTGAAAGAAGCATGTAAAAATCACCACAAACGTTTTTTTACCTATCACAATAAAAAGCGTCCTTATATTATATTGAAATGGGCTGAAACTGCCAATGGATTTATGGCACCTATTCATAAGGACGAAAAAAAGCCGGTTTGGATTACCAACAAATATTCGCGTCAGCTAGTCCATAAGTGGCGCGCAGAAGAACAAGCGATTTTAGTGGGCACTAATACAGTTATTGAGGACAATCCGAGTTTAACGGTTCGGGATTGGACTGGCAATAACCCGACTAGAGTAGTTTTAGATAAGGATTTGAAGCTGGACAAAGATTACTCTGTGTTTAGCGATGAAGCCGAAACGATTGTTTTAAGCTCGAAGTTGGAAGCACGAAGCATGAAGAATATTGAAGGAAGACAGATGCCCGAAGTCGGAAGATGGAATAATTGTAATTTGGAATTTATCGATTGGAATTTGAAGAATTCAATTGCAAAACAAATTGTTACCACTTTATACAAGAGGAATATTAACTCTGTAATTATTGAAGGTGGCGCAAAAACGCTTCAAACTTTTATTGATGAACATCTTTGGGATGAAGCAAGGATTTTTAAAGGTCATGCTGAATTTGATGAAGGTGTAAAAGCACCAAAATTAAATGGGCGATTGATTTCTGAAATAAGGATTTTAGATGATAAACTAAAGATTCTCAGACCATGACCGAGCTGGTTTAAAAAGCCCAGCAGGTTTCTAAAGCTTATATAACTAACTAAAAAATGAGATTCCCAATTTCTTGGGAAATGAATATGATAAAAACACTAATTTTCGATTTTGGCGATGTATTTATCAACTTGGACAAACAAGGTGCGATGAAAAACGCTTTGGAATTGTTTCAACTTGAAACTTTCGAAGCGGATATGATAAAAACCAATGAACTCTATGAGGTTGGAAAGATTTCAACTTCAAAATTTATTCAGTTTTATAGCAGTAAATTTTCAGATCTGAATGAAACTGAAATTATTGAGGCTTGGAATTATATCCTTAAAGATTTTCCAGAACACAGGTTAGAATTCATTAAAAATTTAGCACAACAAAAAGAATACAAACTCATATTATTGAGTAATACCAATGATATGCACATTGATTTCATAAAGCAGAATATTTCATTTTTTGATGAGTTTCAAGACTGTTTTGACGCCTTTTATTTGTCACAAGAAATTAACCTAAGAAAACCAAATAAGGATATTTTTGAATTCGTGTTAAAAGAAAATGACCTTATCGCCAATGAATGCCTTTTTATTGATGACACCAAAGACAATACCGATACTGCTGATGCCATGGGTTTCCACACCTGGAATATCGATGAAACCACAGAAGATGTAGTCACACTATTTGAAACAAAAAACGAGTTCTTTTGATTTATCTACTTATCAGTATTTTATCGTCTACAGCTATTTTTGTAGTATTTAAGTTGTTGAAAAAAAATAACATCAACACCTTACATGCTATTGTTGTTAACTATTTTACAGCTTGCTTTTGTGGCTACCTACTTTATAAAGGAGCAATTGTTCCATCAGAAATCATACAATCAAATTGGTTTGTAGCAGCTATAATGCTCGGCTTTTTGTTTATTGCCATATTTAATGTGATGGCTTTGACAGCTCAAAAAAACGGCTTATCAGTCGCTTCCGTTGCCAGTAAAATGAGCGTCATTATCCCTATCGTATTTGGTATTTTAGTGTTTAATGAAAGTGTTGGTTTTCAAAAAATCACTGGGATTATCATTGCCTTAGTTGCTGTTTATCTAACCTCCGTAAAACAAAAAGGAAATGTTGTAATTACACAATCTATCTACTTACCTATTATTCTGTTTTTGGGTTCAGGAATTATAGATACGTCTATAAATTATTTTGCGCCAAACGATAACATTCCCCTATTCTCAGCTACTATTTTTGCTATGGCTGCAATAATTGGTGTAATTCTTTCAATAGGAAAAGGGATTGAATCTAAAAGTCCCTATAAACTCAATGTAATTCCGTTCGGAATCGTTTTAGGTATTGTAAACTATGGTTCGATTCATTTTTTGCTGATGGCACTACGCGTTGAAAACACAGAAAGCTCAACCTTATTTACCATTAATCATATTGGGATTTTGGCACTTTCTACATTAATTGGATTGGTGCTGTTTAAAGAAAAAATCTCTAAAATGAACTGGATCGGAATTATCTTGGCGCTAATTTCAATTCTATTAGTCACATTATCATAATGGAAAACGATATTTACAAAACAATTACAAAACCAGCGCAAGGCGAATTGTTTAAGGACAAAAACAGCAAATTCTTTGGTTTTGCATTTCCTGTAAGCAACGAAGAGCAAATTAAACAACACCTAGAAGATTTAAAAAAAGAACATTATGCTGCTAGACATTGGTGTTACGCCTACCAAATAGGAACCGAATCAATTCAATACAGAGCAAATGATGACGGCGAGCCGAATAATTCTGCAGGCATGCCAATTTACGGACAGATTCAATCTTTTGAAGTGACCAACATCTTAATTGTTGTGATTCGTTATTATGGCGGCGTAAAATTAGGCGTCGGAGGACTAATAAATGCTTATCGAACTGCAGCACAATTGGCAATGGAAGCTTCAAAAATTGTTGAACGAACAATCAACAAAGACTATCAGCTCAAATTTGAATATAAAAACATGAGCAAAGTAATGCGATTATTGAAAGAAAACGACGTTGAAATCATAGATCAAACCTTAGAATTAAATTGCCTGTTAGAAATATCTGTCAGAAAAAACCACAGTTCTAAACTATTTGATTTGTTCGAACAATTTTTCGGTGTTGACATCAAAGAATTATAACGAATATTTTTGCAGTTGGTCTAAAAGATATTTTGGACATCGCGTAGGTCTATTCTTCTTTACGTCAATAAATGCTAAAATTGTGCTTCCAGTTGCCAATAAATCATCAGATTGATTATGTAATTCGTACTCAAATTCTATAGAAGCAGTTGGCATCTTTTTGAGTGTGGTTTTTACTTTAAGCACATCGTCATAACGTGCTGAATTTTTGTAGTTTATCGCGAGTGAAATTACAGGCAGCATTATACCATTGGCTTCCATCCCACTGTAACTCAGTCCAAACTCACGTAACCACTCAGTTCTACCTACCTCGAAATACACCGCGTAATTGGCGTGATACACAACTCCCATCTGGTCTGTCTCGCCATAGCGAACTCTTATTTTTGTTTCATTAAATTTCATTTATATACGTTTGTTTAGATATAATTTTGTAATTTTCAGATGTTTTAAACATGAGGAAAAAAATCTAAAGATTCTATGAAATAAGATTTTTTTTTTAAGAATTTTGTTCACATATTTGTCCTGTTGAAAACTACAAGAGAATCCCTTTTCTCTTTTTTTTTGCTAATCGAACTAACAACAAAAAATTTAACTTAACGAATGGAGATCACAGCGCAATCTGTATGGAGTAATTGTCTCGCTTTTATAAAAGATAATATACAACCACAAGCCTATAAAACTTGGTTTGAACCTATAGACGCAGTGAAGCTCTCTGGTAATGCTTTAAGTATTCAAGTGCCTAGTAAATTTTTCTATGAGTGGTTAGAAGAGCATTATGTTAAAATCTTGAAGGTTTCACTGACTAAAGAGTTAGGGGAAGATGCTAAATTGGTGTACGTTATTAAAATGGAAAACACTTATGGCAACAAACAACCTTTTACAGAGAAAATACCCAGTTCAAATCGTTCTGCCGTAAAATCGCAAGATGTTGATGTACCCTTCAACAATAAAAGTCCTGAATTAAAAAATCCTTTTATTATTCCTGGAATCAGAAATGTTAAGATTGAATCTCAACTTAACCCAAGTTACAGTTTTGAGAACTTCCTTGAGGGAGACTCTAACCGACTAGCCAGAAACGCAGGAATCGCTGTCGCTAATAAACCTGGAGGAACGTCTTTTAATCCCTTATTAATTTTTGGAGGTGTTGGTTTAGGAAAAACGCATTTGGCGCATGCAATTGGTGTTGACATAAAAGATAAATATCCTGAAAAGACTGTCTTATATATTTCTGCAGAGAAATTCACACAACAATATATTGATTCCGTTAAAAAGAACAATAGAAATGATTTTATACACTTCTATCAAATTATAGATGTACTTATTATTGATGATGTACAGTTCTTATCGGGTAAAACAGGAACACAAGATGTGTTCTTCCATATTTTCAACCATTTGCACCAAAATGGAAAGCAGGTTATTTTAACGAGTGACAAAGCGCCTGTTGACATGCAAGATATAGAGCAACGCTTGTTATCACGTTTTAAATGGGGACTTTCTGCCGAACTGCAAACGCCCGATTTTGAAACCAGAGTTTCAATCTTAAAGAATAAACTTTACCGAGATGGTGTGGAAATGCCTGAAGACATTATAGAATATGTGGCAAAGCATATCAAAACCAATGTAAGGGAACTGGAAGGTGCCATTATTTCATTAATTGCTCAATCGTCTTTCAATAAAAAAGAAATCACTATTAATCTAGCCAAAGACATTGTAGAGAAGTTTGTTAAGAACACCAAACGTGAAGTATCTATAGACTACATTCAGAAAGTGGTTTCAGATTATTTTCAAATGGATGTGAATACCCTTCAATCTAAAACTCGAAAACGTCATATTGTACAGGCAAGACAATTAGCCATGTTTTTTGCTAAAAAATACACCAAAGCTTCTTTGGCCAGTATTGGTTCTCAAATTGGACAACGCGATCATGCGACCGTATTACACGCTTGTAAAACCGTTGACAATTTATCTTCAACAGATAAGCAATTTAGAAAATATGTTGAAGACCTATCCAAAAAGTTAGCACTATAATTACCGTTTATTATGACACGTATCTTAATGGTATGTTTAGGGAATATTTGCCGTTCGCCTTTAGCTCACGGTATTATGCAATCTAAACTTCCCGAAGCGCATTTTTATGTCGATTCTGCAGGCACAGGAGCTTACCATATAGGAAACACTCCTGATAAACGCTCTATTTCAGTTGCTAAAAAGTACGGCTTGGATATCAGCACACAATCTGCAAGACAATTTAAAGTATCAGATTTTGATACTTTCGATTATATCTATGCTATGGATCAATCTAATTATACCGATATTATCAGTTTAGCTAGAAATAATAATGATATCGGAAAAGTAAAATTATTCCTTGAAGCCAATGCTTCTATCCAGAATAAAAATATGCCAGATCCTTATTATGGCGACCAAAGTGATTTTGAATACGTTTACAAGCTTGTAGATGAGACTTGCTCCATATTAGCAAAAAAATTAAACGGCCTCAAAAACTAAAGCAAGAGATATCTCGCTGTGTAAAGGTCTTTTTTTGTAAATTAGTACCTAATCCTTTATTGATTTGCAATGAAAACTTCAATTCCGTTAGTCCTAACTTTATTACTATACATTCCATTTTGTTACGCACAAGATTTAGATCTAGAGCTCTATGCCACTGGTTTCAATCGACCAGTAAGCATTAAGCATGCAGGTGATAATAAGCTATATGTAGTAGAACAAGATGGTTTAATAAAGATAATAAATGCGGATGGCACGGTTGAAAGTACGCCATTCTTGGACATTGACAATCTTGTTATAAATACCGGAAATGAGAGAGGCCTTTTAGGTTTGGCTTTTCATCCCAATTATGATACTAACGGTTACTTTTTTGTAAACTACATTAATAACTCTGGAGATACTGAAATTTCAAGATTTACAAGAGATGCTACTAACCCTTTAATTGCAGACCCTAATTCAGAATTGCCTATCCTATCCTATAATCAACCGTATAGTAATCACAATGGTGGTGACTTAGCCTTTGGTTCTGATGGCTTTCTATATATTTCTTCGGGCGATGGTGGTTCTGGTGGAGATCCGGATGACAATGGACAAAATACGTTAAATTTATTAGGTAAAATTCTGAGAATAGATATTGATGCGACTACAGCCACGGAAGATTACAGTATTCCATCAAGTAATCCTTTTGTTGGCGATCCCGATGTAAGTCCAGAGATTTTTGCCTACGGTTTAAGAAATCCATGGAAATTCTCTTTCGATCGGCTCACTAACGACATGTGGATTGCAGATGTTGGTCAAAATGCTTATGAAGAAATTAACATGGTTTCTGTAACCGAAGCGGCTACTGGACTCAATTACGGCTGGAGATGTTATGAGGGCAATGGTCCGTACAACTTAGATGACTGCACTGACCCAAGTGCCTATAAATATCCGATTAGTGGTTATGCCCATTTTGGTGATGGGGAACCAAAATGTTCAATTACTGGAGGTTATCGCTATAGAGGAACTACATATCCCAATTTTAATGGTTGGTACTTCTTTGCTGATCTTTGTAGTCAAGAAATTGGCTATTTAGTCTATGACGACGTCAATATGGTTTGGAATAGAAACTTAGAGTCATTTTCCGGTCAATGGACTGCATTTGGTGAAGACATCAATGGGGAAATTTATGTAGCAGATTTGTCTTCAGGCAATATTTATCAACTTACGGATACCACTTTAAGTATTGAAGATGATTTATTATCCTCCATATCGATTTATCCAAATCCGACAAAAGAGATCTTGAATATTAATTTTGGTTCAAGTAATAGCACTAACAGTTCAACCAAAATAACAATCTGCGACATACAAGGTAAGACTATAAAAATGATTCAACGCACTGGCGAAATCATTCAAAGAGTAAATACCTCTCAACTCTCTAATGGTATTTATGTTTTAAAAATAAATACTGAAAACGGATCACAAAGTACCCATAAACTGGTTATAAATTAATGAGCAGCCCAAAAGGAAAATTATATCTCATACCAACACGATTAGGTGATAGTCCACCTCTTGAAGTTTTACCGATTTCAATAAAGAAAATCGTAGAGGATCTCGATTATTACATCGTTGAAAATGAAAAAACAGCACGTCGTTTTATAAAACGAATATCATCTGGTAAATCGCAACCATCTTTAAAGCTTCAGGTACTAAATAAATATACTACAGAAGCCGAGCGCAACACCTATTTAAATGCATGTTTAGAAGGTATCTCAATTGGTTTGCTCTCAGAAGCTGGCTGTCCTGCCATTGCGGATCCTGGTGCGGACATTGTGAGTTTAGCCCATCAAATGGATATTCAAGTGGTGCCGATGGTTGGCCCTTCTTCCATTCTACTCGCCTTAATGGGTTCTGGGATGAATGGTCAAAGTTTTACATTTAATGGGTATCTGCCGATTGATAAAAGTGAAAGAAAATCGAAATTAAAAAGTTTGGAACGTTTATCTTCTGAACACAATCAAGCTCAAATTTTTATTGAAACACCATACAGAAACATGAAGATGCTTGAAGATTTAGTAAACACACTTCATCCAAACACTAGAATTTGTGTGGCTTGCGATTTGACTTTGCCAACTGAATTCATTAAAACCAAAACTGCAAGCGACTGGAAACATAATAAAGAAGACCTGCACAAGCGACCTGCTATTTTTATTATTCAGAAAGACTGATAGATGTTATAAAAGCATAACAACCAACATTTACGGAATAGTTAATTTGAATTTTGGAATTTATAAAGTAACCCTTGCTTTCTTATCAGGAGTAATCATAGAGGTATCATATCCCGAAAACTTTTTCATATAAAACTTAACTGAAGACCCATAGGCATCAGAAAGATTATTGCCGCCATAACTGCGTAAAAACTTTTTTACATTTCCTGGACCTGCCAAGTGTGCAGCTGCTAAAATACCAGACTCAGTTACTTTTACGCCACCAATCTGTTTGCCTTCAAAGCGCTTAATATCTTTTCTAAGGACCCATTTATTTCGCTTCGCATTGGCAACAAACGCTTTTTCTTGCAATTCTGGATTATATAAAAACTGATTCGGCGTATAAATCCCAATTAATTTTAAGGTCTCAGCACCAAACTGGTATTTACCTAAATAACCTAAAGTATTAACTGTAAAATAATCACCTCTAGACTCCTTAAAAGCCAAAGCTTCTTTAAAACCTTCAAAAGATTTTCCTAAATGTGGCGTAAATAAACTCTGCTTAAAAGTATGGTCTTGACTAACCATAGCTAATTCTTCAGAAATGTTGTAATTGAGTTCTAATCCTTCTGTAGAATACGTCTCAGGATCAAGAGACGGATTTGGATACAAAGCTAATGCAGCAAGCAAACAAATTGTGAATGGTATGATAAAATTCTTAACGCTATTTATAGTCATAACAGCTAAATTTTTACTGTAAAACGTTTCCCCAAACGATCTTACAAAATTCGCGTGCAAATATACGACATTTTTATAATAATTGAAAATCAGTCGGTTAAGTGTTCAAAAACCTCTTTAAAAGTAGATATAATGCCATTTTACATGACCTTTATCATTCAGTTCCAAAGCAGGAAATGGGATCTTTATCATGTTAAAAACATCGAAAATTGTTTTTAAAACGTTAGAATTTGTTTTAATCCGCGTTAAATCGACATCTAAACTTAAGTAAAATTGACGTCTTCTATTCTGGTTTAAAAATAGAGGGTCATTTGCTTCTCCTGTTAACATGCCCTCTGCGCCATAACCGAAAGCGATATTCAACCAATTGGGAATTGTGTCTGTTTTTAAAAATGAATTGATATTGGCACTCAACCAATAGGTTTGCCCATTGTAATCTTTAAGAAATTCCTCAGAAAACCCATTGCCTAATTTATTGGGACGCTGTTTTGCATATTGAGTCCTATGAAATGAATATTTCAACACCATACGTTGTTCATTCCATAGTAATTCTTGACCAACATATAATCCTGTTCCTGATGCATTGGCAGCCATATCTGTCCATGAAAAACCCCATTCTTCAGAAAAACCGTCCATAATTTCAACGATTGTCAGAAATCCAAATCCTAAGGTAGCACCATAAAGCAACTGGTCTTTTTCACCTACTCCTGCCCAATTTAAGTTGTTCGCTCCCAACCTTCCTAATTGATAGGACGAAAACACATGACCCATTTTATCCATTTGCAACCACTCGCCACTATCGTTCAAGGTTTTAAAATTGGAACGCGGATAATCGGCATACCATAATTGATTGAGCCCAATCAATGTTGCTGAAGCCAAAGCCGTTTGTGAAATGACAACCGTATTTCTGCGTGATATATTTAATGAATCACTAGGCTTTAAAACTGAATTGAATTTAGATTGTGAAAATACCGAGCTACTTGTCAATAAGAACAATACGATATGGCATAAAACCCGCTTCAAATCTTATTTATTAATCCCTTGAGAAGACAAATACCTTTGATATTCCCTTGCGTTATTATTATGCTGACCTAATGTTTTGGCAAATTTGTGATAACCCAAACGTTTGGCATCAGCAGCAAAATAAAGGTAGCTGTGTTTTTCAGGATTTAACACAGCTTTAATTGCCGATAAATCTGGCATCGCAATTAGTCCTGGAGGTAATCCTGCATTTTTATAGGTATTGTATGGAGAATCAATACTTTTATGTACATTTAAAACACGTCTTATAATGGTATTTTTATATAAAGGCAATTGATAAGCTGCAAACTTCAATGTTGGGTCGGCTTGTAACGGCATACCGATTCGCAATCTATTGAGATACACGCCAGCAACTCTCGGTTGCTCATCGGCTTGCTTGGATTCCTCGTGTACAATTGATGCTAAGGTTATGACTTCATTAGGTGTTAAATTGAGTTTTTTGGCTTTAGCTTTTCTGGAAACTGTCCAGAATCGGTTGTACTCTGTTAACATTCTATCCCTAAAGGTTTCCGCAGAGGTATTCCAGAAAAACTCATAACTATTTGGCAAATACATACCCAAAGCTGTTACTTTGTTGAAACCGTTTTTAGATAAAAACGTTTCATTTGTCATTGCCGTTATTAATTGCAAACTATCGGCTTCAATCTGTGTGCTTATTCTTCCAGCTAAATCTGCTAAACTATGCTGATTGTTGAATGCAATTTTCAACGGAAGATTTTTACTTCTTATGGAATTGATGATGTCATTATTGTTCATGCCTTTAGAAATGGCAAAACGTCCCGCTTTTATATTGTTTGTATATTTTTTCTGATTGGCCAAAGCGTCAAACGCATCAATATCTTCTAATAGTGGTTCTAATTGTGAACGGACTTCTGCATAATCCGCATTAGTTGGCACATAAATGTAGGCAACTTCATTATTAAAATTTGTGTTTGGGGCAAACATAGCGTTATATATGTAATAAGCAAACACGCCACAAATCACCAAACCAATGAGAGCAACTGCCCATAGAATTTTTTTAATGTACATAGTTAATCGTTAATTCGTTGTAATAGATATTCATTAGTGAAGTTCTTTCCATTGAAACGCCACTCTTTTTTTAATCCTATTTTTTTGAAACCATTAGCTTCGAACAAATTTAAACTGGCTAAATTATCTTCTGAAATATTAGCATAAACTTGATGTAAATGCAACGTTTGAAAACAATAATTTATTAATAAATTCAAGGCTTCTTTACCAAAACCCAGATTTCGATTGCCTGCATCTTGAATCAGGATTCCAATACCAGCATGTTTATTTTTAATATCGAAATCAAAAACATCAATCAAACCTATAATATCATTTTTTGAATTACAAATTGCCAAACGTAATTGTTTCGCTTCAAAAATATCTTGCTGTGCATTTTCGAGATATTGTTTAATTACAAATCTGGAATATGGTGTCTGCGTATCGCTTAAGTGCCAAAGTGATGTGTCATTCTCAATGCTATAAACAAACTCTAAATCCTCAGGTTCCAAAGCTCTTAAATGAATATGTTTTCCTTTTAGGCTTACCATTCTATGACGCCTTTAAAAACTTGTACTGCTGGTCCAATCAACCAGATATTGTGGTAACCTTTATCATTACTATCAAAGCTAACTTTAAGTTGACCTCCTGGTGTTTTCAAACTTACAGAAGTGCTCTCAGTTTTGCCAGCTTTATGCATAGCTATAGCCACTGCTGTAACTCCTGTTCCGCAAGAAAACGTTTCATCTTCCACGCCTCTTTCATAAGTTCTCACTGCAAAATTATCTTTTGCTAGTTGTTCTACAAAATTCACATTACTTCCAACGTCATTATAAGGTCGTCCGTATCTAATTTCTGAACCTTTAGCTTTCACATTATAATCCGCTATACCTGAAACCATTTGCACATGATGCGGCGAACCTGTATCTAAAAAATGATGCTTTTCAAAGGTCTGTATTTCTAAAACATCTTGCATTTGCAAATGAACGGTTTCGTTTTCAATCTTTGCTTTATGCAATCCGTCAATAGCCATGAATTCGGCTTCATTCTCAATTATTCCTAAGAATTTAGCAAAAGCAACAATACAACGTCCTCCATTACCACACATGCTGCTTTGATTACCATCCGCATTATAATAGACCATTTTAAAATCTGTACGCTCATCATTTTCCAACAGAATAAAACCATCTGCTCCTATGCCAAATCGTCGGTCGCATAACTGCTCAATACGCTTGGTATCATTTTTGTTTATAGTCTGTAAACGGTTATCTACGATGATAAAATCGTTACCTGTTCCTTGATATTTATAAAATGTCATTTTCATAGTTGAAGGCAAATATAAGAATATTAGGTGGTAAAACGACTTGTTAAACGGTCGTTAAAGTTGACGTTAAAAAGTCGTTAAATATAAAATTGAAATCAATAAATTTCTAATTTTAATCGTTAGTAAAAATGAATAGTAATACTTAAATCGAATAAAAAAATGAAGAAGATTCTAACTTTAATGTTTATTTCAGTTCTAGGTGGTTTATTGACATTGGGAGGTTACAAACTTTTTTTTGAAAATGAATCACAACCATTAGCTGTTGAACAGTCGTCTGACTTTCCTGTTTTTGTTCCTACAAATAATACCATTACCAGCACTTCCGTAATGGCACCAAATTTTGTAGAAGCTGCAGAGAAATCCTTGGATGCTGTAGTGCATGTAAAAAATACGGCTATTTTAACTGGACCAACGTCAATGCGCGACTTGTTTTATGGTCGTAGCTCACAACGTGCACAAGTTGGTACCGGAAGTGGCGTCATAATTTCGCCAACAGGTTATATTGTGACCAATAACCACGTGATAAAAAATGCCAATGAAATTAGCATCACTCTAAATGATAATAAATCTTATAGTGCTGAGCTGATTGGTACAGACGAAACTACTGATATTGCTTTATTGAAAATAGAAACTGACGACGACTTACCATTTATGGCTTTTGGCGATTCGGATAATGCGAAAATCGGAGAATGGGTGTTGGCTGTTGGAAATCCGTTTAATTTAAATTCTACGGTTACTGCAGGTATTATCAGTGCAAAATCTAGAGATTTGTCTGGTAACCATTCCCAATCATTTATACAAACAGATGCTGCTGTAAATCCCGGAAATTCTGGTGGTGCATTGGTAAATACCAATGGCGATTTAATAGGAATTAATACGGCCATTTCGTCTCAAACTGGTTCTTATATTGGGTATTCATTTGCCGTTCCAAGTAATATCGCTCGAAAAATTGTTAACGATATAATGGAATACGGTAATGTGCAAAATGGAATTCTTGGTGTTGTTGGTGGTGCTCTAAATAGTAAAGCAGCAGAAGAATTAGGAACAGAAACAACAGAAGGATTTTATGTCAGTGAAGTGCAAGAGGATACTGGAGCAGAAGAAGCAGGCATTCAATCTGGAGATATTATTAAGAAAGTTGATAATGTGAATATCAATAAGTTTTCTGATTTAACAGGATATTTAAAAACTAAAAGTCCTGATGATATAGTGAATGTCACTTTACTAAGAGATGGTGACGAAGAAGTTGTATCGGTTACCTTATTAAAACCGTCAACCTATATGATGCCAACGATAGGTCTAATTAAAAATGCCGCAGACAAGGACTTAAAACGTTTTAATGCTGACTATGGTGTAAAAATTTCGAAATTGGATAATGCCAACAAGCTATCTTGGAACAAAAATGGCGTTGAAGAAGGAAGCATTATCACTAAAATCAATGGTAAGAAATTATATTCCATTGACGATGCTCAAACTGCTGTTAAAACAAGACAATATAATGAACCACTTCAAATTGAAGTAATAAATACAGATGGTGAAAAAGTGGTCTTTAACTTTAGATAAAAACAAACCTTTTATAGACCATACTAACCCTTCAAAGTAATATTCTTTGAAGGGTTTTTATTTTCGACAAAATGTGCTACGAAAACGTTTGAAATATAGTATTTTCGCAAAATCTAACCACTATAAATTAAATAACATATGGGTTTTAATGACACTTACGAAAAAGAGTTAGCGTTTCAGGCAGACCGTCGAAGGGCAACGGTAGAATTTATTAAAATTGTGAGCGACTTATGGTATGATAAGTCAATCGAACTGGTCTTATTCAGAAATCAACTCATCGACAGAAATGTGAGTGAAATTTTGAATTTACATGAATATGCTGGCGAATTTGTCCAAAAACCAATTTCTATTTTTGATTCGGTTGAAATTGCACAAGCCATTAGCGCGCTAACCTTACCTCCTGCTAAGCTGGATATTGGAAAACTAACCTATGAATTTCATTTAGAAGATCAGAAATACGGCAATGCAACTGCTTTTGTTGCCGCCAAATTAGGCAATGCGAAAAACAATAAAACCATTGAACCTAAAGATGTTATTCTATATGGTTTTGGCAGAATTGGTCGTTTGGTAGCACGTGAGTTAATGACACGTACCGGAAAAGGAACACAATTGCGATTAAGAGCCATAGTTACCAGAGGAGATATTGATGAAACGGTTTTAGAAAAACGCGCCTCATTATTGAGAAATGATTCTGTACATGGTGATTTTTCTGGTATGGTCAGTACCGATTTAAAAAACTCAGCTTTAATCATCAACGGCACAACGGTAAATGTCATTTCGGCTAATGCACCAGAAGATATTGATTATACAAAATATGGCATTAGTAACGCGTTAGTTATTGATAATACTGGAGCGTTTAGAGATAAAGAAGCTTTAAGCAGACACTTGAAATCTAAAGGTGTTGATAAAGTTTTACTCACAGCTCCAGGCAAAGGTGTTCCAAATATTGTTCATGGCGTTAACCAAAATGAATACGATCCTGATAAGGTTCAAATATTCTCAGCAGCATCTTGCACCACAAATGCCATTACTCCAATATTGAAGGCCGTTGAGGATTCTTTTGGCATAAAAATTGGGCATTTAGAAACCATTCATGCCTACACCAATGACCAAAATTTAGTGGATAATTTTCATAAAAAATACAGACGTGGCCGAGCAGCAGGACTTAACATGGTCATTACAGAAACAGGTGCAGGTCAGGCCGTAAGTAAAGCATTGCCTTCGCTGGAAGGCAAATTAACATCAAATGCTATTCGAGTTCCAGTACCAAACGGTTCGTTGGCGATTCTCAGTTTAGAATTAGAAAATGAAACTTCTGTTGAAAGCATGAATACCATAATGAAAAAGTATGCACTCGAAGGCGATTTGGTGGAACAGATCAAATACGAAATGAGTGACGAACTCGTATCAAGCGATATTGTTGGCAGTTCGGCACCTTCCATTTATGATAGTAAAGCTACTATTGTTAGAAAAGACGGAAAAAACGTTATACTATATATATGGTATGATAATGAATATGGTTACAGCCACCAAGTGATTCGTTTGGCAAAGTATATTTCTAAGGTTAGACGCTATGCCTATTATTAGAAATTTTTGAAAAAGGAAAATAAAAATCTTGTCTAACGGCAAGATTTTTTTTGTTGTACACGCAACCATTTCCTTATTTCTGCATCTCTTGGATAGATAATACCTATTTCACCTTTCATTTGAAGAACCGTTTATCCTTCTTTTTATAATATTTAGAAATTTATAATATTACACAGGTTACCAACCCTGTATTGGTTTCATGAAGAAATTTAATAGAACAATAGGATTAGGACTTAACAATAACTATTTGTTTGTTTGCGACAATAAAATAAAGATCTTTGATGTCTCTAACCCCAATGAATTCCCAATTAGTAAATTCTATCGATGTGAACAGCTTTGATGTCATTATTAATAATGGAATTTTAATATGAATTGGCCAAAACGATTTGTATCAATATACTTTAGACACGGACGATATTACAAATATTTCACATTTAAGCACCATCAACATCTAAAATTGAATTTCTATCGTATATAAAATGCCTCATAATTTTATGAGGCTATTTGTTTGGTAATTATCTATGAAATACTCATAAAATTATTATCTTGGCAACCAATTAATCTCATACAACCAAAAATTACCTCTAGGATGAAATTCTTAACCAAAGTTATTGTAATTCTTTTAGTTACATTTAGTTTCCATTCCGTAAACGCGCAGTCAAACAACGACGATGAAGAAGATAAGTTATCATTAAATAGTGGTACCATTGACAGCCAATTTGAGTATATATTCAGAAAATCAGGTAACTTTAAAGGCACTAATGGACAGAAATATGAAGCTGTTAAGTATTCTTGGCTTCTAACTTTAAAATCACACGTGCTTGATTCATTGAAAACAACCTATGAAAAGTTAGAAAATTCTGAAAAAGTAGTTGGGAATCAAGTCAAGGAAATTGAAGATTTAAAAACCAAACTTGCAAATACGCAGACTAACTTAGAGCAAACAGACTCTGAAAAAAATAACATGGCACTTTTAGGGATGCAAACCAGTAAGACCAATTACAATGTTATTATGTGGTCTATTATTGCAGCGCTATTAGCATTTTTATTATTCTTTATCTATAAGTTTAAAGGCAGTAATTCTTCAACACGTGAAGCAAAGCTTAAGCTCGAAGAAGTAGAAACCGAATTTGAAGAGCACCGAAGAAACGCTTTAGAGCGCGAGCAAAAAGTGAGACGTCAATTACAAGACGAATTGAATAAGCAGAAGTCTTAAATAAAGATAGTTAGACCGCTTCGCTTTAAGAATCAAGAACCAAGACTTATTATGACTAACTGATAATAAATAGAGCAAAGCTTCAACTAAAAAAATAAAAAAATTAAACCTCACAAAATATAAATCCGTAATTAAAATTACGGATTTTTTTATGAAAATAATCAAAGAAAATTTCTCAGTCAACTGATAGATAGAAACGTTATAATACAACATTGTAGTGTCTTTACATTTTAGACCTTTTCCATCATTCCGACCAATCTTTAAAAAATGATAAAATTCTTTAGAAAAATTCGGTAACGATTATTAACTGAAAATAAATTTAGAAAATATCTCATATATGCTATTGGAGAGATTATTCTTGTGGTAATTGGCATACTGATTGCTCTTCAGATAAATAATTGGAATCAGGATAACAAGAATGACGAACTAAAGGTTTTTTATATGAAATCGTTAATGAACGATCTAACGAAAGATACGCTTGATATAAATGTGGTAATCCATAAACAAATTGCAGATAACGAAATCACGTCCAACTATCTAAATAGAATTTATCATCCTTCCAGCACTATTGATACGATTATAAAAATAGCTAGGACTGAATTCGATTTTTCTTTTCGTGTTAAAAGAGATTATTCCAACAATACTTTTAACACTATTATCTCATCAGGTAATATTGAATTACTAAATAAGACATTAACGGAAAAATTAATGGATTTAAATAGTTTGCAATTAGACCAACTAAAACGGTTTGAAAGCAATCTAGGTTCCTACCTCAATGTGATGTCCAATTACTCAAAAAGTTTCCCCTTGCTAAATGCAAATAAACCAGAGGGGAATATAGTTGACAGAATATTATGGAATAATATAGACGAAAAAGAATTTGTTGGTAATTTTACAACCGCTTTGGAATTGAGACAATTTACTTTTGAAAATACTATTAGTGGACATTTAAAAGTAAAATAAAAGTCGAAAGAAATACTTGAGTTAATTGATAAATTGTTGAAATGATTTAAACGAATAATGTTTAAGCGCATAAAGGCATAAAAATCTTCACTTTAACCCAAATTAGTACATTCCATACCCCTTTTAACGTCTTAATCTTCTGAAATAATTACATTTAGAGTCTCTTAAGTACTTTAATGATGAAACGTTTTAATTTAAATTATATCTTTTTACTCGGTGCAATTACTGTTTCAGCACAACAACTAACCTTAGAAACAAGTCTCAATTCAGCATTAAGTGAAACTTCAGGGCTACTCTATTTGAATAACACACTAATTACACATAACGATTCTGAAGCTTCCAATCAATTACATGAAATTGATATAACAACAGGAGAAATTAGCAGAACTGTAACTATAACCAATGCTACAAACACTGATTGGGAAGATCTAACTCATGATGATACTTATATTTACATTGGAGATTTTGGAAACTATCGCGGTGACCGAACAGATTTGAAGGTTTACCGCGTTGTTAAAACAGATTATTTTGCAAATACTTCAGTAACTGCTGAGATCATCAACTTTAGTTATGCTAACCAAACCGATTTTACGACAAGTCCTACAGCTACCAATTTTGATGCGGAAGGATTAATTCACTTCGACAATAAATTATACATTTTTAGTAAGAATTGGCTCAACGGACAAACAAATATTTACGAACTTCCTAAAACCATAGGCACACATAGTATATCGATGATAGACACCATTAACAGTCAAGGTTTAATATCTGGCGCTACTCTTAACAGTTTGAGCGACACCATTCTACTATGCGGTTACGATTTCAATGGTGCTTTTTTGATTCAGTTAAATGGATTTCATTCTGGTCTCTTTTCTAATGGTACAATCGTAAAAACATCAGTGGAAGTACCTGCAAATTATTCGATCCAAATTGAAGGAATTATTCCAATAAATATGACCGAATATTTTGTTTCCGCTGAGGAAAGTGATTCGAATTCTCAAGCCTTATATCGCTTTGATACTCCAACTCTAACTATTGAAAATTATCAGGATAATCCTATTTCCATCTATCCGAATCCAGCTCAAAATTATTTTAGCATTAATACTGAAAATTGTTGGACAAAAATTTATTCCATTACCGGACAGTTGGTAAAAACTTCGAGTAAATCCGACATTGATATTTCAGAACTATCAAAAGGAATTTATATTGTTCAAATTGAAAATCTACAAAACAACAGTTATAATATAAAACGATTGATTGTTGAACAATATTGAAATGCTATCTAACCTAGAATTTTAACCAGTAACTCTTTAAGTAAATCGCCTTGAGAAACGGCATTCGCACCAACACCTTTGCTTTTTACATCAAAGTCGCGCAATACACCAATTACGTAACTCACTTTTTTCATTGGATAATTTCTTGCAGCATCAATATATTCGTTAACAAAATAAGGGTTTACTTTTAAAGCCGATGCTACACTTCTTGGATTTTTGTCAGACATACCGTGAAGGTGCAATAATTGTGAAAAGAAATTAAATAACAAAGCAACAGTAACCACCATAGGATTATCCTTAGGATTATCAGCAAAATATTTAGCAATTTGGTGCGCTTTTACCACATTACGCTGACCAACAGCTTTTCGTAATTCAAAATTATTGTAGTCTTTGCTGATGCCAATATTTTCTTCAATATGATCTGGTGTAATTTGAGTGCCTTCAGGTAAAACGATTTTCAGTTTGTTGAGTTCATTGTCAATTTTACTGAGATTTGTCCCTAAGAATTCCACTAACATCTGGGCGGCTTTTGGGGAAATATTATAATTCTGTCCAGCTAAAACACGTCTAATCCAATCGGAAACCTGATTCTCGTACATTTTTTTACTTTCAAAAACCACGCCTCCCGATTTTTTGATCGCTTTATACAACGCCTTTCGTTTATCAATCTTTTTGTACTTATAATTTAGAACCAAAACCGTTGACGGTTGCGGATTAGCCGCGTATTGCGCCAATTTCTCTATACTTCTGCTTAAATCTTGAGCTTCCTTTACAATGACGACTTGCCGTTCTGCCATCATTGGGTAACGCTTGGCATTGCTAACGATATCGTCAATAGAGACATCACGACCATAAAGTACCATTTGGTTAAACCCTTTTTCAGCCTCATCGAGCACATGATCCTCAATGAAATCGGAAATCTTATCAATATAGTACGACTCCTCACCCATTAAAAAATAAATAGGTTTAAGGTCGCCCTTTTTTATAGCAGAAACTAATTGTTTTACGTCGTCCAAAGTTTATATAAATTCCAAGTTCAAAATTTCAAATTCCTAAAATAAAATGCATGATTTTGGAATTTGGAATTTGTGCTTTGGATATTGTGTCTATGTCCTTAAATTTGAATAAAATTAACGATTTAAGTGTTACAAGAACTCAACTTTCCAAAGTTTGAATACCGTTTCAAAAGTACAGAAAATAAAGTTTCTATATTTGATGTCATTCGGAAAAAATTCATCATCCTCCAACCAGAAGAATGGGTAAGACAACATTGCGTTCACTATTTAATCAATGACAAAAAATACCCGAAATCATTGATAAATGTTGAAAAAGAATTGACTATAAATGGTTTAAAGAAACGATATGATATTGTAATTTTTAATTCGGATGGTAGTATTCATTTGATTGTGGAATGTAAATCGCACAACATTAAAATTGAACAAACTACTTTTGACCAGATTGCGCGTTATAATTTAGTCTTAAATGCCACTTATTTAATGGTAACTAATGGTTTAAATCATTATTATTGTGAGATGGATATGGAAAATGAACGCTATTCGTTTTTAAAAACGATTCCAGAATATAAAACCAACTAAATGCTTCAAACCAAAGATCTTGCTGTTGTTATATTAAACTGGAATGGAAAATCGCTACTCGAAAAATTTCTACCTTCAGTTTTAAAATATTCTAAAGATGCGGGCATTTATTTAGCAGATAATGCTTCAAGTGATGATTCTATTGCTTTTGTATCTAAGCATTTTCCAATGGTAAAAATCATTCAGAATACTGAAAACGGTGGTTATGCCAAAGGCTACAATGATGCTTTGAAACACGTTGAAGAGCCACTACTCTGCTTGCTTAATAGCGATGTTGAAGTGACCGAAAATTGGCTTCACCCTATAATTTCAGAATTTAATGCCAATAAAAATACAGCAATCATTCAGCCTAAAATATTAGATTATAATAATAAATCGCATTTTGAATACGCTGGTGCAGCTGGTGGTTTTATAGATAAATTTGGCTATCCGTATTGCAGAGGTCGCATTTTTAATACCATTGAAAAAGACCTTGGTCAATACAACGACATCAAAACTATTTTTTGGGCTTCAGGTGCTTGTCTATTTATTAGAAATGCTGTTTTTAAGGATTTAAATGGTTTCGACGAGTCCTATTTTGCACACATGGAGGAGATCGATTTGTGTTGGCGAGCGTTCAACAAAAATTATAAAACTAAATATGTTGGCACTTCGACCATATACCATTTCGGTGGCGCAACATTGAGTAATACCAATCCAAAAAAAACATATCTTAATTTTAGAAATAGTTTGTTTACGTTATTTAAGAATACAGATTCAAATGTGATTTTTAAAATTTTAGCTAGGATGTTGCTCGATGGTATTGCTGCCGTTCGATTTTTATTGCAACTGAAACCAGCATTTCTTTTTGTTATTCTTAAAGCACATGGCTCTTTTTACTTTAATCTACCGCGTCTTTTAAAACAACGTGAAGACTTAGCTAAACTTCCAGGTTACTATGAAATGGACTCCATTGTATGGTCCTATTTCATAAAAAATAAAAAAACATTTTAATTGTTTATAAAACTGTTAAAATTTTTGTTAATCGTTGTTTAGTGCTCTATTCTTTTACATAATTTTGCTATGTTAAGACTAACAATTAAAACTAAAGTTCAATTATGAAAAAATTAATGTTATTAAGTGTATTTTCATTGGTGTTTTTAGCATCATGTGTATCCAAGAAAGAGCACGCTGCACTTCAAACTAAATATCAAGAAACTCAAGATTTATTAAATAGTGCAACTGTTAAATTAAATAGCTGTTTGTCTGATAAGGCGGCTTCCTTAGCACGTGTTGAAACTATGAAAGAGCAGTTAGCTGATTTGCGAAGAAGTAATGAAGCTTTGATAAAAAACTCTCAAGATATGACCGAGCTTACTAGTCAAGGCGCAAAAAACATAGAGGCCTCTTTAGAGAGTCTTAAGGAAAGTAACTTGAAAATATCGCGATTACAAGATGCATTAACACGTAAAGATAGTGTAACCTTAGCTATCGTTACAAGCCTTAAGAAAGCAGTAGGTATTAACGATCCAGATATTGATATCAATGTTGAAAAAGGCGTGGTGTTTATTTCTATTGCAGATAAATTATTATTTGAGAGTGGAAACTACAATGTAACGAATAGAGCGAAAGAGGTGTTGGGCAAAGTGGCGAAAGTAATCAATAGCAAACCGGATTTTGAAGCTATGGTAGAGTCTCATACGGATAACGTACCTTATAACAAACCACCTTTAATTGATAACTGGGATTTAAGTGTAAAACGTGCTACATCTGTAGTTAGGGTTTTAGAAAGCTTAGAAGTAAACCCACAACAGTTAATCGCTGCTGGTCGTAGTTATTATGTGCCATTAGTGGAAAACGATACCGCTGAAAATAGAGCAAAAAACAGACGAACACGTATAATTGTAATGCCGAAAATTGACCAGTTCTACCAAATGGTTGAAGATGAAATGAAAAATCTGTCTGAAGGCAATTAAGCCTTATAGATTGTTATCATAAGAAAACCCAATGCATTTGCATTGGGTTTTTTAGTTTATAAAAATTCTTAGTTTATAATTTCACTCGCGTTCTAATAGCTTTTTAGAAACCTTATATGTAGCTGCATAAGCCAAACCTTCTTGGCGCTTTTTGAAATCCGAAAATGCTTTGTTATACCATTTGGGATCCGTGGCTTTCTTTTTATAATCTTCATGTCCCAGAACATCAAATAATTTACCATTTAACCAAGGCTCAATGCCGTAAATCCCAATTCCAAAATGTTCTACGCGTTGCAATACGATTTCAAAATCGGTTTCTGAAAAATACTGAATGGATTCTGAGTCGAATCCATCATTGAGATTTTTTAAATCAGTAAATATTTTTTTCTTTAAAAATTCAGTTTGCTCCATATTGTGATAACTATTCTTTTATAATTCTGGTTAATATATAAAATTTAAGATATTGCGCGAAGTTAGTATTAATGTGCATTACATGAATATTTAGAACCACTTATATTTAAAAAATAAAAAATCCAAAGTCAAAGACTCAGGATTAATTAAACTATTTTTTTATACGGCTTGGTTTATTGGAGAATGATGTTCATGAACAATTTTCCAACCACTTTTAGTTTTGAGACATAACAAGGATTCTCCTCTCTTCCATTCCTAACTTCTCCATTCTTGAATTCTGTAAATTTTGGACCATAAGCACGAAAAGAAATTAGTTTGTTTAAATCTCCTTCTCTTGCACGTTGTGCAATACTATCCATGGTAAGTTTAACCACACGTTGTGCATCTGAAAATGGATCATTTAATAAATCAACTTCAACTTCTTTGATTTCATTTTTTTCTTCCTTTTATTTACAACCCATTGTTATAAGTCCAAAGACCATAGTAAGCACAACTAAGAATTTTACTTTTATAATTTATAAATATTTGATTAATAGCCTCTTGCGAGGTTGTAAAATAATATTTAAACTTTATTCTTTAGAAAAAATCAATGCGAATGAGTTAGAATTTAATTGTAAAAACCGCAGAGAAAACCAATGAGAAATGACGGTTATATCATCAAATAAGAAAGATTGGTTTTTTAGATGGTATATCACATTTTCAGATTATGCCACCATTATTGAGCCTGAACGTTTCAAGCTAAGAATTATGGATATTTTAAAACAGGCGGTGGATAAACTGTAAGTTTAGAGTTTATAATCTATTTTAACGTCTACTTTTTATGTCGCATAAGCACCAGAAGAATAAGTTAATTCATAACTGTGCGTATAAATTTCGAATACAATTCCAAATGGATCCTGAACATAGACCATTTTATATGGTTTATCGTTTGGGTAATACTCCCTTATCGGCATCCTTTGTTTTCCACCTGCTTCAACTATTTTTTTGGTTAGATTTTCGATATCTGGATCTTGAACACAAAAGTGAAATAGTCCTGTGTTAAATGGATTAAATTCAGGTGCTTCCTTAGTGCCGTGAGGGAAAGAAAAAAGCTCAATTCCAATGCCGTCAGAAGTTGACATATGGGCAATTTCAAATTCTTCCCAATCATCTCCAAATACATCAATGCACATTTGTCCGATTGCAGTATCACGTTCTTTTCTAACAGGTGATGGTTTCATAATTACATACCATCCCATAATTTCTTCATAGAATTTTACAGCTTTATGAATATCAGGTACAGTAATTCCAATATGTGAAAATGATTTTGGATATTTTATTTCTTTCATAAGATTGTGTTTTTAATAAGATTGTGTTAAATTATGTAGCCTTTATTCGGGACGGGGCAGCATTACGTAGAACGGTCTCACCTACTTATGGTCATTGTTGGCATTTCGTTATTTTACAAATTTAAAAGTTTGTACATTATTGATATTCAATAAATATATTCCGTTTGTTAGGTTGCTTATATTAATCGAATTATTATTATTTGAATTAGACATTCTTTCTAAAACCTTTGAGCCAGTTAAATTAAAAATTTTAACACTATATTTTTCATTAGTTAAACCGTTAATTTGCAACTCATTTTGATTATTGTAAATTGATAAATTTGAGAACTGATTGTTAAAGTCATTTACAGATAGGGTCAAATCTTCTTTTGTTACAATTTTTCCGCTATCTTCTTGAGGCATGTACAAATTTGTGCCTGAAATCACAACGTCTCTTAAAAATTCAGGATTTGCATCATTATCAAAAGCCTCGGTTGTTATATTAGATGGATTTAAAAAAGGTGCTTTTTTAATCAAGCCACCGTCAGAAAAATATAAGAAGTCATTATAAACATAAACACCTCTAACGTTTGCATTTGTTATAAATGAATTTAGCACTGGCATAGATAATGTAATATCAATAGAATAAATAATTCCAATTCCACCGCCAGCGTCTCTATCTCCAATATATAAAACATCTCCATTAAATTCCATGTCTTGTGGATTTGTAAGACCAGTTACAACTGTATCAACAGGTGGATTTGTCATTGTGACATCTATTTTTTTAAGTGCTATTCCACCACCGGATAAATCTTCATCTGTAAAATAAAGCTCATCATTAAACTTAGCAATTGTTGCTATGTAACCAAAACCTGAAGATATTAGCGTTAAGGAACTCGGCGTATTTACGTTAAAACTAATCAAAGAACTTTCACCTGTATTTTCATCATATCTAGATATGTAAATAATGTCGCCTTCTTTGAATATACCACCAATTCCAAATCCATTTGCTGTTGTAAAAGTCACGTTACTACTTGGGTTCGAATCTGTTAAATCAATTTCTAATATCTCTGTTGGTGTAGCAACACCTATCACATAAATAATATTGTTATCAATAATTAGCCTACTAGGTTCATTGGTAAGACCAGTAACAAAGTCAGATACTTGGGCTTGTAAATAAAAAGACGTAATTAATAATGTAAAAAGTAATCTTGTTTTCATAATTTAATTTTTAAGTTCAATATTAATGGTTTATAAAATTTATTTCAATACCTAATGTTTAAATTTATATAGCCTTTATTCAGGACGGGTCAACATTACGTACAACGGTTGTGTATGGTTAGTTTCGTGTTTAAGCAACTAATTTAGTAAACAAAAACGAACGCGAGAAAATTCTAGAGGATTTTTCCAAGTAGGTACTTGCCAAAGCAATCAATTATACACGGTGCTGGCAACAGTTTTTTTGTCTATTCTTTTTTCAACAATTCATTCAATACTTTCCTTGAACTTTCATTACCTAACTCTACTGCTTTTGTATAGCTTTTGATGGCTTTATCGTTCATATTATATTTTAAGTAAGCTTCACCAAGTGAATCCCATAAATTGCCATCTTCAGGGAATAATTTCGCATTAAGCTTAAATAGTTCCAACGCCCAAGCAGGTTTTTCCTCTTTTTTCAATCTGCTATATCCTAGTTGATTTAGTATTGCATGGTCGTTAAATTCATTATTAAGTTCTTTCTTTAAAAAATCTGGTAATTTTTCTGCATTTACAGATGGATTCGTTTTCATAAATTCATGAATTAATTCATAAATGTTCTTGGAAATTGGTGTTGTGGTATAATTTGAATCAAAAATCATTTTACCTATTTCTCGGGCAACGTTTTCTGATTCACCACCTAAAAATGCATTTGTTATGTATATAACAACTACATCATCATCCAAAAATCTAACAAAATCTGCAAAATACAATCCATTACTACCATTATGAGCAACGATTTTCGTGTCTCTATTACTTTGAGATATTGCCCAACCATAACCATAGTACGAAGTCATTTTATCATTTTCGGCTACATACGGTGTTTCTTGGATTTCTTTAGTTTTTGATGTTAAAACAACCTTGTTTTTTAAAGCTAAATGCCATTTATATAAATCTTCAATGGTGGAATGAATGTCTCCCTTACCTATACTATACCAATGTTTGTCATTGAAAGGAAGGTGCTGTTGGGTTGTGCCCCAATCTTCCCATTGCTCATCATTTCTATTATAGTAGTAGCCATGTGCTAGTCGTTCTGTACTAAAGTTGATGCTTTTATATCCTGTGCTTTTCATTTGAGAAGGTTCAAACAAATAGTCATTTAGAAAAGAACTATACGTTTGCCCTGAAACGGACTCCAATATAACCGTTAACATAATGTAGTTGGCATTTGCATATTGGTACTTTTCGCCTGGTTTAGATTGTAATTCTGATTCAAAGAATTCTTTTAGAAACTGTTGTTTACTTGCCTCATTATATCTAAAACCACCAGTTCTATTAGAAATACCTGATGTGTGAGTTAATAATTGATGAATAGTTATATCCCTTTTATCAATAGGTGTCTGGGTAATATATGAACTTATTTTATCTGATGTTTTAATTTTTCCTTGTTCTACAAGTTTTAAAATAGCCGATGCTGTAAATTGTTTAGTTACAGAACCAATATTAAAAACTGTTGATGGTGAGTTGGGAATTTTATTTTCCCTATCTGCCCATCCATATCCTTTGGATAAAATAATTTCACCTTTTTTAGAGACTAAAACAACTCCAGAAAAGCCATTTGTTACGCTCGATTCCAAATAAGTGTCAATTTTATTGAAGAGCGCTTTATGTGTGTTTTGTGAGAAAGAGCTTAATGTTAAAAAGGTTAAGAAAACGAAAATTAGTTCTTTAATAGATGAATTCATTTTTTGATTTTTTTGATTGATTGATTGACTGATTGACTGATTGACTGATTGACTGATTGACTGTTTGATTAATTGATGAATAAGTCTGTCAGTTTTCTATTATGTTACAGCTTTTATTCAAATTGCTGCCAACGTGTTCCTTTAGTTTGTAATAATATATTTATAAAGAAAAAGAGGAGAACTATCACGTGTTTTAGATTAGCGATCCCTTACACGTACGAGTCCTCTCTTTCTATAAAGTTGCGTGTTATGGCTAGTTGTGTTGGCTAGCACTAAGTTAGTAAATAGAAAACGAACCAGAGGAACATCCGTAGGATTTTCTGAGTAATCTATCACTAGCAATTAGTTATACATTTTATTAGCTAAAATTTAATTCACAAAATACATTTCCAATTCTCCTTTTCCCTTTGCATGGATCTTTCCTCGAGAAAAGCATGCAAATTCATTTTTAATCAGTTTATAGGTAGATGAAGATATATTGATTTTACCTACTTCACCAGCGGATTCTATTCTGCTGGCGGTATTTATAGTGTCACCAAAAAGGTCGTATGCAAACTTCTTTTTGCCTACAACACCTGCTACTACAGTTCCTGAATGTATTCCAATCCTCATTCTCCATTTTATGTCATAGCTTTTATTTCGCTCCTCAAGGTAGGATTGCATCATTTGTGCTGCTCTAATGCAATTAGCAGCATGATTTGTCATTTCTTTTTCAAGGCCACATGCTGCCATATATGCATCACCAATCGTTTCAATCTTTTCAACTTCCGTTTCTTCCATTATTTCATCGAATCGACCAAAAATGTCATTGAGTTCATTGACCAAAGTGATTGCTGATATAGATGCCACAAGCCCTGTAAATCCTTCAAAATCAGTGAATAAAATAGTGACATTCTTATGCCTTTCAGGAATTGTCTTACCGCTTTCTTTTAAGTCCCTGACTATCTTTGCTGGTAGAATATTGTGCAGAAGATCATCTGATTTTTTCTGTTCAACCATTAAAGATTCTTCTGATTTATCAATTAGAATAGACATACTTGCTATGAGTATGAGGCAAATAAATCCAGTAATGCTGATATTAACTATTTGTGATATGTAGGGATCTAATCCGCTAAAATGAGCTTTTATATTTGATTGAAATATTACAGTAACAATCAAAGTCAGGCAAGCTAGAATACTAAAGACATGGGCTATGTTCCTTGCCTTTCTGGGAAAAGTCATGTATGGTAGGATAATAATTAGGAAACAAACAACTGCAACCCCTGAAGAATAGCCCAACAAATAAAGAAACAAGAGAACAGACATATAAGATGCTAGAATAAGCCATACGGAAGCCAAGACTCGCCACCCTTTCCTGTTGAATATTAACGCTATTAGAAACATCAATCCCAAGAAAGTATTGCTCCCGTAAATCACTAATGCGTCTGTGAGAAACAATGCAACTAACATCCAAGCTACATTATAAATTACTCCTAAAACGGATGCAATATTCGTTACACGAAAATATCTGATTTCAGTGATTGAAGCGTCATAGTAAGCGCCAATTTCAACCATTCTTTGAAAGAATCTAGATTTGTTTTTATCATAAGTTGACATAAGTGCTTCTCAATTTCTAATGTTTACTAACTTCTTTTCTATTGTAGCCAACGGCCTAAATAAACGTCCATTTTAATGGCGTTTATTTTTTGTTAGCATCAGTTTTTGGCTGTTGTTGCGTTGAGCAATGTATTCCACCTCCGTCCCAATTCTGAGGCATGAAGTCAAGAAATACGATTTTTCTATCAGGGAATTGCTTTTTAAATATCTGCTCGACTTCTTTCTCTCTTTTTTTAGAAGTGCCCATTTTAGTATAAGTTGGTAGAATTACCAAGCCATTAGTGACCAGATAGTTCATATAACTTGCTGCAGGTATTCTCAATAATGTGTCTCCCTCTTGCGGTCTTTCAGACGGAATAAACCACCTAGGAGATAAGTCAAGTGAATTCTCAGAAAAGTCTATATCTTCTGTAGCTATAATTTTCTTAGTAATAAGTTCTGGTAATGGAATCTTTACAATGGTAAATGGCTTGCCATCCTGATCGGTAGAACGTTCAAGAATCCTAAGATTCTCACTCATTCTTTCATAGTTTATTTTATTTATAGGGTTCAAATCCTTTTCATCCTCGTCAACCCAAGCCAATAAAATCGTGTTCGGATCCGAAAATCGTACGAATTCGTCTGAATGTTGCACACCTCCACCGACATAATTGTCAGCAATTCTTCTATAAAACCCATTTGGATCATCTGCCAAGCTTTGTTTGAGCCAAATGATGTTAGAGACTCCAAGAACCCTTTCAAACTCTTTTTCAATTTCTTCTTTAGTACGATTGGGATTTCTATTAATTACAGCACTTTCACATATAATGAGTGTTCCTTTCCCATTCACTTCGATATTGCCTCCTTCATGTACAATACTCGTTTTTTTTATAACAGCATTTTCAACTTTTGCCATTAGACTGCCAACCTTAGCTGTTTCAGGGTTAATCCAAAGTTCTGAGTATTTACGAATGCTATCGACATTACCCTTATGCATTAATCGTAAAAATTCGGGAAGGCCATATTGATCAAAGCCAAAATCTGCAACGCCTAATTCACCTTTTTTATTGACTAAAAATGCCGCACCATAGTCACGAATCCAATATTGATCGCCTGGTATGACATAAAATTCTATTCTGGTACTGTCTGCCTTTTGATGACTCAGGTATTTCTTTGCTACCTGTAACAGGCTATCTGATGATACAGCAACTTTGACTTTTACTGTAGGTGTAAGCGTCTTTATTAACTCAGCTATTCCCTGATGAAATTGTGTTTTTTTTCTTTCTCTCCAGCCTAGCCAAATAGCATCGTGAGTTTCCCATTCAGCTGGCATATAAAACGCTGCGTCATCAATGTCTTGTTCACCATTTTTTTGATTGCAACTAAAAATGCTAAGTAGAATAAATATGGTTAAAATATAATATTTCATTGTTGATGATTTTATTGATGCTAACGTGCTTGTGAATGATTTCGTTGCGTGTTTAAGCACTAAAGTTAGCAAATAAATCACAGATAGAAAGTCCGTGAGTCCCGATAACTATCGGGATTCGTAAGTAAGCTATTAGCCATTAATTTTATACGGCTTAAGTTTACAATTCATTAAATTAGAGCATAAATCAGAAAAGACAAAAGAGAGGAATAAGGTTAATATATACGCAGAGACTTTAGATCTCGTCAACATTGAAAATCCCCTCTCTTTTCTACACAGATTTCGTACAGTTCCCCGCCTGAACGGACGGGCAGGTATAAGGCTTTTAGACCTCGATTTTAAGTCGTTGAAACTCGCGTAGATCGTCCTTTCAAAAAAAACATTTTCTTATGAATAAAGATATTAAATATTTTGGAATTGACATTAGTCATTTAGTTTTCGATGTCACCGATTCTGATGGTAATTATTATCAGTTTAAAAACAATGAATTTGGCTTTAAAAAGTTTACGAAACTTTTAAATAATAAGAGTCATTGCGTCATGGAAGCCACAGGTTATTACCATTATCAGTTGGCTTATCATTTACTGGAATCTGGTATAAAAGTATCGGTGGAAAATCCATTGTCAGTGAAACGTTTCATACAAATGGGACTATCAAAAGTAAAGACCGATAAGAGCGATTCCAAACTTATATGTGCTTATGCTGAGCAAGTAGAATTAAAGCTATGGATAGGTAATTCTAAGGAAGAAATAGAATGCCTCCAAATCGTCAGAACCCTTTCTGTGTATACAAAACAAAGTACTATGCTAAAAAACAAAATACACGGTGAAGCTGTTTTGGGCAATCCAAGTAAGATTGTTGTAACGTCTTTAAAACGTAGCTTAAGGCAACTGACAAAAGAGATAAAAACCTTAGAGGAAATGCTTTTGGTTTTAGTAAAACAATCGCATCAGGATCTGTTTACACGTTTAAAGACCATTCCAGGTATTGGTCCAAAAACAGCTATTATGTTGGTGGTTTTAACAGGAGGTTTTGATCGTTTTACAAGCGCAAGTGAGCTGTGCAGTTACGCAGGTCTGACTCCAGTAATTAGGCAAAGCGGAAGTAGTGTAAAAGGCCGACCGAGAATAAGTAAAATAGGAAACCAGAAACTGAGAAATTTATTGTTTATGTGCAGTTTTAATGCATGTAAATACAACAAGGCTTGCCGAGATCTTTACGAGCGAATTGTGGCCAAAGGAAAGAGCAAAAAACTAGCGTTAATTGCCGTTTGTAATAAGCTGCTAAAACAGGCCTTTGCAATCGCTAAATCAGGATTAATATATGATGGAAATTATAAAAGTACTTTAGTGAAAAATTAATGAGTTTTTACTTGTTTTTTGCCACAGTACTTTGTTGTGCTTTCGTTTTTTATTTATAAATGGTAATTGTACTCTAACAATTAATACCAGCCTAACGCTTTTAACCTTTTAATATCACTGTCAATATATGCTTGATTTAGGCTGTCTGAATTGTCTAAATACTTTATACGTAATTCTTTTAGCTTTTTATGCAGTTTAGTTTGAACCTCTAAATAATTGGGATTGTTATATAAATTATTCAATTCTTGTGGATCTTCTTTGAGATCATATAACTCCCATTCATCTATATCATAATAGAAATGAATTAGTTTATAGCGATTGGTACGAATTCCGAAATGCCGTTTGACCATGTGAATGCCTGGATACTCATAGTAATGATAGTACAGTGCATCACGCCAGTATTTATTGTTATAATTAAAAAGTGGTTTTAAACTTAAGCCTTGCATGTCTTCAGGAATATCAATTCCTGCAACATCTAAAACCGTTGATGCAAAATCTATATTCTGAACCAAATCTGTGTTCACGCTTCCTGCTTTTATGTGCTTAGGATAACGAATTAATAATGGTGTTCTAAATGATTCTTCATACATAAAACGCTTGTCAAACCAACCATGTTCTCCTAAATAAAAACCTTGGTCGGATGTGTAAACAACCATAGTGTTTTCGGTTAAATTATTTTCATCTAAATAATCTAGTAAACGACCAACATTTCTATCAACGCTTTTAATTACACCCAGATAATCTTCCATGTAACGTTGGTATTTCCAAAGTGTTAAGGCTTGACCTTTCGGTGCGTTCTTTAAAAAATCTTCATTAATTGGTCCATACACTTTTTGCCATTGCTCTTGTTCAGTTTCAGTAAGTCGATTAAAGCGTTCAATATAAGCCCCTTTGTACCAGTCTAAAAATTCGTCATAATTGAGTCGTTCTAAAATTTCGGGTGCTATTTTATTATCGGCACTTAAAGCCATGTGATCTGAAATACGCATTTCCGCATCTTTAGAAGCTTTGCTTTTAGTTTTGTATTCGTCAAAAAGGGTCTCTGGGATAGGGATTTTCTTGTATTTGAAATCTTCCAAATCATGCATAGATGGCCACCTTTGACGATGTGGTGCTTTATGATTATACATGAGCATAAAGGGCTTGCTAGAATCACGTTGCTTCTCAAGATAGTTGATCACCTTATCCGTAATGACATTAGTCACATAGCCTTTTTCTTTGATTTCGCCTTTCATGGTTAAAAATTCAGGGTGATAATAATGACCTTGATCAGGTAATACCTCCCAATAATCAAATCCTTTTGGTTCTGATTTTAAATGCCATTTGCCGTAAATAGCTGTTTCATAACCTGCCTTTTGAAGCAACTTAGGAAAGGTGATTTGTATGGTATCAAACACATCGAGGTTATCTCTCACAGAATTTAAATGACTAAACTTTCCCGTTAATGCTACAGCGCGACTCGGTGAACAGATGGAATTTGTCACGTAAGCTTTGTTGAAAATCATTCCTTCATCTGCAATCCTATCGATATTAGGAGTGGAGATTAGGTGGTCGTCATAAGCACTTAGAGCCTGGTATGCATGATCATCGGTAATGATAAACACAATATTAGGTTGATCAGTAACTTCTGCTTTCTCAGCTTCTTTACAGGTTGTGAAGGCCACTAAAACCGTCAATAAATAAATTATTTTTCTCATTTTTTCTTTTTTGATTACTGGCAATTAGTTTTGAATTTCAATAATATATGCCGTTTTTGGAGTCACTTCAAAATTTTCAGAAAAGTTTATGTTTTGACCTGAAATAATATCAGTTCCAGTGGAATCCAAGTTTAAAACTTCAGCATATTTGTTGAACGACAGGCTAAATGGCTTTTTAGTTTTACTCAATAAAACCAAGATTTGCTTGTCTTCAAAAGTTCTCACATAAGAGTAAACTCCATTTTCAGGTGCAAATTGAATCAGGTTTCCTTGGTGCACTACCTTAGCATTTTTTCTCCAGTTGAATATTTTTGAAGTGAAGTTCAGGATGTCTTTTTGTTGAGTAGATAGTTCTTCACCAGTAAATGCATTTACAGCATCACCTTCCCATCCACCTGGAAAATCAGTTCTAATAATTCCATGGTCTCTTGGAGCTCCAGTATTGCTCATTGCAATTTCAGTTCCGTAATACAATTGTGGAATTCCACGCATAGTTGCCGTATAAACCAATCCCATCTTGTACAAATCAACATCTTCATTTACCTGAGTAAAGAAACGGTCCATATCGTGGTTGTCAGGGAAAATGACTAAGTCTTCTGGGTGACTGTATAAGAAGTCGTTTGCCAACATTTCATATAATTTGATAAATCCTGAATTCCAGCTTTCGTTTTCATCATTTAGTGATTCTGCTAATGCATGTTGTATCGGGAAATCCATTAAGCTAGGCAGACAAGAAGTATAACCATCATGATTTACTTTATCGGCTTGCCAGTAAGAAACTATGGCTGGGTTCACAGTCCATTCTTCACCAACAATTGAGAAGTTTGGATATTCAGTCATAACAGCGCAAGTCCAATCGCTCATAAAATCTTTGTCAGGGTAAGGATACGTATCCATTCTAATTCCTGCAATTCCAGAGTACTCAATCCACCACAATGTGTTTTGAATTAAATAGTCAGCCATCAATGGATTCTTTTGGTTTAAATCAGGCATCGTCTTTACAAACCATCCATCGGAGAAGGCTTTTTTATCGTATTCTGAAGCGTAAATGTCTTGAACTGTTTGTCTCTTATGACTCGTTTTTACAAAGTTGTCCTGATTGTTAATCCAGTCTTCCATCGGTGGATCCAATACAAACCAGTGTTCAGAACCAGAGTGATTCAAGATCATGTCCATAATCACAATCATGTCTTTTTCCTTAGCCTTTGTAATGAAATCAACATATTCTTCATTGGTTCCATATCTTCGATCTACTTTGTAAAAGTCTGTAGCAGCATAACCGTGGTATGAAAACGTTTCCATATCGTTTTCAATTATTGGGTTGATCCAAATGGCTGTACTTCCAATACTTGAAATATAATCCAAACTGTTTAGCATACCAGCAATATCACCACCATGACGTCCCATTTTGTCATTGCGATTTAGCTTATCAGGCATATCTTCAAACTCATCGTTTGCAGTATCTCCATTGGCAAAACGATCTGGTGTGATTAAGTAAATCATATCCTCAGGACTAAACCCTTCTACCAGTGCAGCATCTTCAGCTCTTTCTTTCAGCTCGAAGTTGTATGTTTCAACTACTCGTTTTCCTTTTTTAAACTCAATAGGAACTATTCCAGCATAGGCATTTTCAGGAATGCTAACATAAATGAAAATGTAATTCGGGTTTATGGTTTTAATGGTCTTGTTTAGAATGAGGTTCTCGTTGTCGATATTGACATCAAGAGAAGCGATGTTGTCACCGTAAATTAATAGTTGTAATTCGGACCATTGCATGTCGGTCCACCAGTTTGCTGGTTCAACTTTTTCAATCTTTTGAGCGCTCATTTGAATGCTGCAAAAAGTGATTAATAGGAGGATAATTCTTTTCATTTTATTCATAATTAATTGTTCTTTATTTGGAAGGTTGTTTTTCTTAAAATAGTTTTACCAAATGGTACTAACTCGACATCTAATTCTTTGTTATTAGTCGAGTCGTATAGTTTTCCAGATACTTTCCCGTTAGATTCAGATACGGTTCCGGGTATGATTTCGTAGTTCCTTGCATCCTCGTTTTTAGGTAAAGCATGGTAATCTCTGAAATTAGTTCCTTCGTAAGTTTTGATTGTTTTCTCAGTGTGAGGAATAGCGTAAGCATAAACAACAGGTCCTTGCTGCACGTAAACTTCATCCTCAACATTGTTTAATTCTAAAGGGTTGTCGAACGTTACGGTGAAAGTTTCTTCGCCATTCCAAGTTTTAGTTACTGCATAAAAATCATTCTCAAGCTGCGCTTCACTTCCAGCGAATTCCACTCTTTTTGACCATTGAGGTTTTCTGAATTTCAAACTCAACTCAACCGGTTCAGAAGTCTGTACTCTAAATGTAACCTGATTGTTCCAAGGGTAGTTAGTTTCCTGCTCAATTGAAATGTTTACTCCATTGATTTCAGTTGTCAATTCAGATGGACCATACATTAAAATCATGATGGCGTCATCTGATTTCATATACATCTGGTGTAAGAAATAAGGCAAGTTTCTTCCATAGTTAGGTACACAACAAACTGCTGGTTCAGAATGCGTAGGAGAGTACTTGTATCGTGGCTCGTCTTTCACTTCTCCGTGTTTATGATGTTTTCCATCGATGGTATAACTGTTGTCAAATTTCGAATAAGTGATTGCTGTTCCGTCCTGATTTCTCGCTCCTAACATAGCGTTGTAAGTCAGTTTTTCAGCGGCATCAGCAAAGGCAATATCTCCAGTTTTTTCTAACAGACTTCCATAAGAATTACGTAATTCTAACATGGCACAATATTCAGCAGCAGTTTCTGTTGGATCTGCTTTCAATTTTAATAACCATTCATCTGCATGACCAGCACCACTTGGTAAAATCACAGGCTCTAACTTTGCTAACATATTGTCGTATGCCTTAGCTAATTCTGGATATCCTGTATTGTAGTAGGCATTTACCATAGATCGAATGTGCTCATACGTGTGCACGCCGTGTCCTTCAAAGAGTGAATCACGTTCACTAAGAAATGGATATCGTAAGTCGTTAAATGAGCGATTTATTGAATAGGTTGAAAATGCTTTATACAAATACGTGGCATAATCTTGATAATTTTGATTTTTTGTGATTCTGAATAAGGTTTCGCAAACATCCGTCAGCATCAATCCATGGGTAACACCACCAAAAGCATTCTTCAGATAAAAGGGGTTTTTACCTGATTCTCCATAGTTTTTCATGGTGAGTTTCATGGCTTTTTCAACAGCGTCTAAAACTCGTTTGTCTTGTGTAAATTCATAGTAGGCAAGCATGGTTCTAAATGCGGTTGTCTGCGCCCAAAGCTCACCGTTAGAACCTTCGTGTTGGTAACGCAAATTAGGCTTGTAAATCCCTATGTAACCATCCGCATCCTGAGAGTTCAAAAGGTTTTCGATAATTTTATGAGATTGCTGTATGGCTTCCTGATGATTAGTCATAAAAGCATGTCTGATAAATCCATCCCACCAGTTTCCAATGGTTTCCGCATTCCACCACATGATGGATTTTTCCCATTCTGCACCAGTAAGTACCAGGTCACCCATTTCTGGGATATCTTCCATGCCGCCTCTTCGTG
Source organism: Winogradskyella schleiferi (assembly GCF_013394655.1). NCBI lineage: Bacteria > Pseudomonadati > Bacteroidota > Flavobacteriia > Flavobacteriales > Flavobacteriaceae > Winogradskyella > Winogradskyella schleiferi. The sequence goes on along the minus strand of NZ_CP053351.1, from coordinate 1,367,764 downwards.
CCGTGTAATATAGATCATCTGATTTAATTCCTGGATACAACTCGCCTAAGGCACCTACAATGCCTTGTTCTAAATCGCTTTTCATCATGTTAAGAATCCAACCTTTAGGCTGTACACTTCCTGATGGTAATTGTTCAAATTTGGGTTGTATGGGTTGCTTTGGAGTATTGAAAAACGCTAACTGTTCAGAATCATCAATAATAGTATTGGCGACTTTATTTACGTTATTACTGAAATTCTCGCCTTGAGAATTTTGATTTTCCTCCTTACAAGACAATAAAGCGAATACAACCATCATAATTACTGACTTTTTCATAATAGCTGAGATTTTAGGTAATCCTTCATTTTTATATTGAGTTCTCTCTGATCTGAAAGCGGTTCTTGTATAAATGGAGCTTGTGGCATATACGGAAATGGTCCAAATTCAGGGGTAATGGTTAATTGCTTTCCTCTCTTCTTTTGATAATCTAAGGTGTCTTTCCAAATGGTTGTAAATCGCTCTAAATGCTGAGACCACTCAGGTGCAAAAGGATTATTCACTTGTGAAGCTTGTTCGGTTCCTACTCTTGCATGCAAATGGGCGATGTGCGGAATTATCCTTTCAATAGCTTCTTCTTGGTCGTAAAGCAGGCATTCTGAAACGACACACCAATGCGAAAAGTCACCCACAAATTTCAGGCGAGGAAAAACATCTAAATAACGTAATGTGGTTTGAGAATGAAAGGTGAAGCGCCCTCGGTGAATTTCGTGATACACCGGAATACCAGATTTCATTGAAAATTCCTCAATGGCATCAATAATTTTACAATTATCACTAAATGAATAATAATCTTTGCCAGTGTGAGAATTGATGAAATCGGGCTGATAGTGCACCATTTCAGACAACCTTTTTAGAACTTTATCAAGATACTCTTGTGGTGTTTCTTTTTTGATGCCAAAAACTTGTTGTACACCGCAAATAAATTCTGGACGCTCTCTTCTTATTCCATTTAATACATTGTAGAAATTAGTTTCAAACACATCATCCTTAGGAATATTAATTTCAACACCATCATATTCTTCATTTTTTACATAATCAATAAACGATTTAGGTTGATGATCTTCGCTTCCCCAATACGGACAGAGGTATTTAATTTCCATACAAAACAGGATTTAAAGGCGTGTTGATCACTTCTCCAATTTTAGCTCCCGGACACCAAGTTTCCCAATCGTTTTGTTGACCATCATTAGAAGGTTCTTTCAATCTCATATTTTTATCCATATAAATAATGGTCATGACTTTGCGTATATGATTAGTCGTATTTGTGCCAGCACGATGGAATACCCATCCAGAATGAAAGCTGATCTCACCAGCATCAAATGGTTCAATAACATGCTTGTAATCTGTGACTTTTAATCGTTTTTCTATTTGGGCTTCACTATCATCACTAATCGATAAATCTCTTCCATGTAAAATTTGATGACTTCCTGCGCTAAATTCTAATGGTCCCATTTCTAAAGGCGTTTTCTGTAAAGGTATCCATGCAGTAATTGTTTTATCTGTCGCCAAAGGCCAATAATGCTGGTCTGCATGCCAAGGGGTAATTCCACCACCAGCTTCTTTGAAAAGTGCTTGATCGTGATATAGACGAACGCCTTCGACGTCCATTAGATCTGCAGCTATTTTTGCAATACGTTTACTGAATATTAATTCTTTTATAATTTCATCTTGCTGCCATAAATTAAACAGTTGCAAAAATGCTTTCCCATAGGTGTTTCGATCTTCAAGAGGTGTTTCAACATCATTCAATTCATCAACCTTATTACTGATAATGACATTATAATAGTTAAGGGTCTCTTCATCCAATACATCCTTAAGTTTGATGTAACGATATTGATTATAAAAATCAATTTGTTCTTGAGAAAGAGAGTAATGTTGATTCAAGATATCTGTTGCTACCATTATTTTCTGATTTTTGGATATTCAAAATTAATAGCAGATTTCAATTTTGTATTTTCGGTTATTAACCAAAACTATGCATATCTAAACATATTTTGACTTTATTTTATTATTTTGTGCTAAATTAAGATTAATGAAACCAATTTTAGAGCAAATAAATTTTAAGGAATCTCAGCAGTCCTTTAAATTCTTTAAACGAGTAACCAAAGAATTTATGCCCTATTGGCATTTTCATCCAGAATTGGAATTGACCTTAATATACCGTGGCCAGGGTACCCGTTTTATCGGTGATTCCATATTGCCGTTCAGTGATTTGGATTTGGTTTTGGTTGGAAAAAACTTACCTCATCATTGGGTTAGTCAAGCAAATGACAATGACCAGATAGCCTATATTTTACAGTTTTCACATGAACTTTTTACAACTTTTAGAGAGTGCGATCGTTTAAAATTCATATTTGAAAAAGCTAAAAGAGGTGTTCTATTTAAAAATCCAAACAGTCAACTAATAAGTTGTATTAAAGAATTTGAAGAACTCAATGAACTAGAAAGGATTAGTGCTCTAATAAAATTACTAGGAACTCTAGAGGCTCATCAGGATTATAGTCTATTAACATCTGAACAGTATAAAGTAAGACTAGAAAAAGTTTCGGGACAACTAAAATTTTCCCGCATTAACAACTACATACTAGAACATCTCGACAAAAGGCTTACAGTAAATGAAGTTTCTGAAGTTGCGCATATGGTTCCACAGTCTTTCTGTCGTTGGTTTAAGAAACACTCTGGGCATTCATTTATCAGCTTTGTAAATATAACAAGAATAGAGAATGCCTGTCAGCTTATGCTTTCAAAAGATTTGTCTATACAAGCCATAGCCTTTTCGGCTGGATTTGAAAGTATCAGTCACTTTAATCGAACATTTAAAAAAATAAAAGGATTAAGTCCGAGTGAATACAAAAAATCAAATTTGAAAATACTATAGTGTTAAAATGAAGCACAACGTTGTTGTATATGGTTTGTTGCGTGTTTTAAGCACCTGCTTTAGTAAATAATTACCAACCAAGAAAGTCCTCGCGGACTTTCGTAAGTAGACTAGAACTAGCAATAAATTATATACGGCTTAAGTTTACAATTCATTAAATTAGAGCATAAATCAGAAAAGACAAAAGAGAGGAATAAGGTTAATATATACGCAGAAGCTTAAGACTTCGTCAACATTGTAAATCCCCTCTCTTTTCTACACAGATTTCGTACAGTTCTGTGAGGCTTTTAGACCTCGATTTTAAGTCGTTGAAACTCGCGTAGATCGTCCTTTCAAAAAAAACATTTTCTTATGAATAAAGATATTAAATATTTTGGAATTGACATTAGTCATTTAGTTTTCGATGTCACCGATTCTGATGGTAATTATTATCAGTTTAAAAACAATGAATTTGGCTTTAAAAAGTTTACGAAACTTTTAAATAATAAGAGTCATTGCGTCATGGAAGCCACAGGTTATTACCATTATCAGTTGGCTTATCATTTACTGGAATCTGGTATAAAAGTATCGGTGGAAAATCCATTGTCAGTGAAACGTTTCATACAAATGGGACTATCAAAAGTAAAGACCGATAAGAGCGATTCCAAACTTATATGTGCTTATGCTGAGCAGGTAGAATTAAAGCTATGGATAGGTAATTCTAAGGAAGAAATAGAATGCCTCCAAATCGTCAGAACCCTTTCTGTGTATACAAAACAAAGTACTATGCTAAAAAACAAAATACACGGTGAAGCTGTTTTGGGCAATCCAAGTAAGATTGTTGTAACGTCTTTAAAACGTAGCTTAAGGCAACTGACAAAAGAGATAAAAACCTTAGAGGAAATGCTTTTGGTTTTAGTAAAACAATCGCATCAGGATCTGTTTACACGTTTAAAGACCATTCCAGGTATTGGTCCAAAAACAGCTATTATGTTGGTGGTTTTAACAGGTGGTATTGATCGTTTCAATAGCGCATGTGAGCTGTGCAGTTACGCAAGTCTGACTCCAGTAATTAGGCAAAGCGGAAGTAGTGTAAAAGGCCGACCGAGGATAAGTAAAATAGGAAACCAGAAACTGAGAAATTTATTAATTATATGCAGTTTTAATGCATGTAAATACAACAAAGCTTGCCGAGATCTTTACGAGCGAATAGTAGCCAAGGGAAAGAGTAAAAAATTGGCATTAATTGCCGTGTGTAATAAACTACTAAAACAGGCCTTTGCAATCGCAAAATCAGGCTTGATATATGATGCAGAATATAAAAGTACGTTAGTGAAAAATTAAATGGATTTTACTTGTTTTTTACCACAGTACTTTGTTGTGTGCTGCCTTTAATTTTTCTCAAATGTAAGATAATCAGTACCACCATGTCCTCCACTAACATCTATTAGTCCAATTTTTGTAGAGGATTGAGAGATAAAATCCCAATCATCATTCAAATCTTCAAAATCATTAGTCAAATTGAAATTGATATTAAAGTCCAAATCGTCTTGACTATCATCATTACTATTACTATCTGTAATACTCCAAGTTCCGTCATAATTATTAGTTCCATTATTTGCGTTTAAAACGCCTGTACTATTAAATGTGAAGTTGTAACCTTGGAAATGATTAGTTTCATCTGTTCCCGAGTCAATAAATTTAGTTATTCTCCAAATTCCACTTTGAACATTACTTTGTACCGTAGTTTGGGTATTATTAGTTGGATTATCATCAGTTGGGTTATCATCATCCTTACTACAAGACACAACAAATAGCAAGCTAAATATTCCTACTATTATTGATGTTAATTTTATCATTTTCATAGTCTAATTATTTATCTTTTGCAGGACATGTTTTGATTCCAAACGGTGCATAAAGTGGACAAAAGCTAATCACACTTGTTAAAACGAAAACTCCTGCAAGCACCAATAAAACAATACCTAATGTACCTGATATTGTTCCTGTAAAATAAAGAATACCAACTATTGCAGCGATTATAACTCTTATAATTCTGTCTGCTGAACCCATATTTTTTGTCATAATTGAAAATTTTAAATTATTGAAATATTACCTTACAAAGGTAAATAGTCTTCTAGAGATATGCAGTGACTGTAGTCACCACTCGTCAATAATTCTTATTTTACCTGACTTTTGTTCAACTTTCCCATCTGTTTCAAGCTTTTTTAAAACTCTAGTAACTACTTCACGAGCAGTTCCTAATTCATTCGCTATTTGGGAATGACTCATATTGACAGAATTGTTATGACTTAATTTAGTTTTCTTCTTTAAATGTTCGTAGAGTCTTTTATCCATCTTATCTAATAACAAACTACCTATTGTGTCTAATAGCTCCGTATATCTCAGATTAAACTGATTGTAGAAAAGTTCATTGAAGTCTGGGTATTCTTTTAACCAAGTTGGTAATAAATGAACGGGTAACAAAAGAACTGTTGAATCTTCTTCTGTTTGTGCAAATACTTTACTCGGTGTATTTTTTAAAGCCGCATAAAAAGACATTACGCAGCTTTGGGCAGATTCGATATAGTAGAGTAGCAATTCTTTCTCATCAAATCTTGAATATACTTTTATCAGGCCATTAACAACAATCGGTAAAACTTTGACATACTGTTGTTCCCTTAAAATTTCACTTCCTTTTGGAAATTCCTTAATGCTAGATTCTTGCAGTATTTTTTCAACCAAATCAGGTTTAAGAAAGGATAATATTTTTCTGTCAAGTTCCATTCTTTATTTATCTGGTTCAATATGTATTAAAACGTGTCCTAAATTTGGTATTTCATTGCGTAAATGGTCCTTTAAATAATGTGCAATATCGTGGCCATCCTTAACAGAAATTTCTCCATTAACAATTGCGTGTAAATCAACGTGGTATTTCATTCCTGCTTTTCGAATAAAACATTTTTCTGTTCCAACTACACCTTTGACTTTTAAAGATTCTTCTCGAATTTCTTCCAATAGGTCATCATATAAATGCTCATCCATAATTTCTCCTAAAGCAGGTCTAAAAATCAAATAGCTATTGTATAAAATAAAAGCAGAAGCTAATAAAGCTGCCCAATCGTCAGCCGTTTCATATCCTTTTCCGAAAATTAAAGCGATAGAAATTCCTATGAATGCCATAATTGAAGTAATTGCATCACTTCTATGGTGCCAAGCATCTGCCTTGAGTGAAGTGCTATTTGTCTCCTTACTTTTTTTTATTACTATTCTAAAGGACACTTCTTTCCATATGATAATTACACCAAGTACAATCAAAGTCCAAGATTTTGGAACCTTATGAGGCGTCTGAATATTTTGAATGCTTTCGTAGGCAATAATAGTTGCTGATGTTACAAGAAAAGCTACTACTAAGAATGTTATTAGCGGTTCAATTTTTCCGTGTCCGTATGGATGATTTTTGTCTGCTGGTCGTTTGGCATATTTTAAACCAAATAATACAAGTAGAGAAGAGAAAATATCGGTTGTTGATTCTATTGCATCAGCAATGAGCGCATATGAATTACCAAAGAATCCTGCAAGTCCTTTAATCAAAGCTAAACTGGTGTTTCCAATTATGCTAAAATATGTAGTTCGTATTGCAGTTTGTTCGTTATTCATTCAGTTTTTCAGGTTGCACACAACGGTTTCGTGTATGGTTCAGTTGCGTTGGCTAGGACTAAGTTAGTAAACAAAAACGAACCAGAGGAAAATCCGCGAGGATTTTCGTAAATAGGCGAGTACTAGCAATGAATTATACAAGGTGTTGTGCATAGTTTTTTCTTAACCCGCAACTCCGATAAATATTAAATACTCAATTTCTGCATTATAGATTTCCTGTAATTCCTTTTTTGTCAGGCCAACTTTTTCCTCATTCAGAGCATATTCTACCATTTGATTTATATACAATTCGACATTAGAGTCAGTTTCGTTTTCAGGGTTCGGATTGTCAGAGTTAAGTCCGATTTTATCCATAAAGTTTATTTCAGCAACCAGAGCTTCACGAATCAAATTCAAGTCAGATTTTTTCTTATTTAGCTTTAATGCAATGAAACAAGTCGCCTCGTCCAAATCATAAATTTCTTTTCCAGCGTTATTTTCGTTCACAGTACAAATTGGGTTGTTTTTACAACCGAAAAATGAGAGTAAAGTCAAGATGAATATTTTTTTCATTTATTGTAGTTTTTTATTCAATTCTGTATTGTCGTCTTGATTCAGCATAATAGTCAGATTCCTTATTTAGTAAGCTTTCTTCAAACTTGTATTTCAGATATTTCATATCCAATTCGGTCAGAGAAACAGTCTTTTTTCCGTTCATAAAGTTTTCTATTGCTTTTTTGTGATAAGCGCAAAAAATTGCCCAAACCATCAACTTTATAAAATCAGATTCATTTTTAGTTTTTATTTCGGCGTCATCCCAAGAGTCCGATAAAGTTTTAAAATTCCTACTATCTTTCTCAACCATTATTCCGTCCGAAATATCAATCTCAGATGGATAATATTTAATTGTCAGATTATAAATTTCCTTAAATGTCAATTTTTATAGTGTTTTGGTAAATTATGCACAACACTCGTATAACGTTACTCAAGCTATAAAAATAACGTTATTTCGATTAAGTCTGCACGTTTTGGGTCTATTGATATGCGAAGTTCGACTTTTTAAAAAAGAAAGTCAATACGTAGCTTTACGTATTTTTTATATAAACGTATGTTTCTGTTTTTACAGCAGATTAAAATTGCTAATCGTTTAGCATATCTCAATAAGGCTATAGGCCGCAGGTAAAAAGCGTTTGTCACGCTTCCGTAGGGCTTTTTCTAAGGGCATATCCATGTTAATTAAATAAGCTAATTCCAAAACCATCACCACCAGGTAATAAATACTTTTCACCATTAACCTCCTGATAAAACGCCACACGCGCCACAGCTATCAAAGCCCCATCACCCGAAGGCAATCCGTTTACGCTAAGGTCAAAATCTGTAACATCAAAATCGCGCCCAATCAAAATAGGTTCTGCCATGGTTTGGCTATAAGCATAGGTTTCAAAATCGAAACGTACTACCCCAACCACTATTTCCATAACATCAGCCCCTTTCGGAAATTTAGCCGCAGCAACACTAAACTGACTTACGTAAAACACCAAGTTATCCCAATCAAAATCATAAACACAGTCAAACAATTTAGGGCGGGCAGTACATATTACAAAAGCTTTAAGCAAACCCTTACCCAGGTCATTAGTATATCCAACACTTACCTTACGTTTACCGCGCTCAGACGTCAAATCCAAATCTTTTATACCAAGAAACAAACGCATCAACCTACTATGCAAAGTCCCATCCTTATAACCAGTAGTAAATGGCACAATGGCACGTTTAAAATGCTTATTCACTCCCGAGCAACCAGCAAATTCACTATTGCTTTCGCGCACACGCGCCATACTTGGACTCGTCTTTATCGCCTTAGCAGTAAAGCCACTACCAGCACGCCGTGCAGTAGGCACGCCCTTGCGATAATAAAAATTAATACCACCCAAAGTACCTTCAAAAAATACAATTCCAGCCTGTTTTGCCATAACGCACACATTTTCAAGATACTAAAGATATAAAAAAGAATAAATAAACAACCTATAGACAAATTATATATCGACTATATGCCGACTATACACCGATTATATATCGTATAATCAGTATTAAACAAACCGTTTATAATACAAAAAATCCCAAGCCAAAGACCCAGGATTCAATTATTCATTTTTAATTTTATAACTATTAATTATCCTTCTTCAGGATGCATAAACTTCTGCTTAGCCAATAACACCTCTTCCGATTCTACATGATCTTCATCTGGCACACAGCAATCCACTGGACATACTGCCGCACATTGCGGTTCCTCATGAAAGCCCATGCATTCCGTGCACTTATCTGGAGCTATATAATAAACTTCATCATCAATAGGTTCTTGTGTTTCGTCTGCATCTACTTCTTTACCACTTGGCAAAACGACTTTACCAGATAAACTTGTACCATCAGAATAGCGCCAATCATCTGCACCTTCGTAAATAGCAGTATTTGGACATTCTGGCTCACATGCGCCACAATTTATACATTCGTCAGTGATTATTATTGCCATAGTATTTTTATGTTTTTCTTTTTTTAATCTGTTCGTTATAATTCTCTAAAGGTCAGATTGAATTCGCAAATTTTAATCCTTTTAATGAATTAAACCTTTTTGTTGCTCATTTCGTTTGCTTAATTTTGCAATCGCCTTGTCAGCTAAAACGAACACAAAAATAAAGCCAAAACATCGCATAACCAAACCATATATGGATTTACAACAAAGAATTAACGCTTTTGTAAAATTAGGCCGCTTTTTAAATCAATTTCAGAACGAAGAAGGCATTAAAGATCACAATGTTGAATCCAATGACCTATTTTTTGATGGCTTTAAACATCAAATGAAATTAGCTCAAGAATCCAATGGTTGGTTTACAAAAAGTAATATTTATTTCACATTAGAAAATTGGTCTAATGCACTGACTGAAAGCAACATTAATAATTGGTTAGAAAAGTATCAGTTTAACATTGAAAACCCTCAAACTGTTGCCATAATTATGGCCGGAAATATTCCGTTAGTTGGATTTCATGATTTTTTAAGCGTACTAATTTCAGGGCACAAGGTATTGGTAAAACAATCCTCTAACGACAAACACCTACTTCCGTATTTAGCTAAATATTTAGAAGTGGTAGAACCAGAATTCAAAGGGAAAATTCAATTTACGGAAGAAAAATTAGAGAATTTTGATGCTGTTATCGCCACAGGAAGCGATAATACTGCGCGTTATTTTGAATATTATTTTAAAAACAAACCTTCAATCATAAGAAAGAACAGAAATTCTGTTGCTGTACTTACAGGAAATGAAACTAAAGAACAATTAGAAGCACTGTCTGATGATATCTTTAGATATTATGGTTTAGGCTGTAGAAATGTGTCTAAATTATTTGTGCCAAAAGACTACGATTTCCAAGCGCTTTTTAAAGCCGTCTATAAATGGAACGCTATCATTCACCAAACAAAGTACGCCAACAACTACGATTACAATAAAGCAGTGTATTTAATGAGTGAGTTCAATATGTTGGAAAATGGATTCCTTATGATTAAAGAAGATGAGAGTTATGCCTCGCCTATCGCCACACTTTTTTACGAATATTATAGTACAACTGAAGACCTCAAACAAAAATTAGAAACAGAGAAGGATAAGGTTCAATGCGTTGTTGCCAATGGATTCCATAATAACGAAATCGAATTTGGCCATACCCAAAACCCAGCGCTATGGGATTACGCAGATAATGTAGATACTATTGAATTCTTGTTAACAATATAGCCGAAAAATTATCAATTTCATAACATAATTTAAGCAATTAATTAGCACCTTTGTAGCTGTTTAAAATAAAAAAACAGGGGCGATTTTGACGGATCCTGAAATAAATTCAGAATAAAATGAAAAAACATAATTTTAGCGCAGGACCATGTGTGTTACCAAAATCGGTAATGGAACAAGCAGCGGCAGCAGTTTTAGACTTCGACGAAGGCTTATCACTTTTAGAAATATCGCATCGTAGCAAACCATTTGTAGATGTAATGGAAAACGCTAGGTCTTTAGCTTTAGAATTATTAGGATTGCAAGGCAAAGGTTACAAAGCCTTGTTTTTGCAAGGTGGAGCTAGCACTCAGTTTCTTATGGTAGCCCTTAATTTATTGGAAAAAAGAGCTGGTTATTTAAATACAGGTACTTGGGCAGATAAGGCCATTAAGGAGGCTAAAATTTACGATGACATTTACGAAGTGGGTTCATCAAAATCAGCAAATTATAATTATATACCAAAAGGTTACGACATTCCTGAGGATTACGATTATTTCCACTGTACATCCAACAATACCATTTTTGGAACGCAAATGAAAAGCTTTCCAAAATCGCCAATACCAATGGTATGTGATATGAGTAGTGATATTTTTTCGCGTCAATTGGATTTCTCTCAATTTGATTTAATTTATGCTGGCGCACAAAAAAATATGGGTCCAGCAGGAACAACGCTGGTAGTCGTTAAGGAAGACATTTTAGGCAAAGTATCTCGAAAAATCCCATCTATGATGGATTATAAAGTACACATCAGCAAAGGAAGTATGTTCAATACACCTCCTGTATTTGCGGTATATGTATCAATGTTAACTTTACAATGGCTAAAGGATTTTGGTGGCATTAAAGCGATTGAAGCGGAAAATGATAAGAAAGCAAGTCTGATCTATTCAGAAATTGATTTAAATCCATTATTTAAAGGCTATTCTGTTAAAGAAGATCGTTCCAATATGAACGCCACCTTCACTTTAGAGAATGAAAACTTAAAGGAAACCTTTGAAGCGATGGTAAAGGAAGCTGGCATCAATGGTTTAAATGGTCATAGAAGTGTTGGTGGCTACAGAGCTTCGATGTACAATGCTTTATCATTGGATAGCGTAAAAGCATTGGTTGAAGTAATGAGTGAATTGGAGAGTAAGGCTTAAAAATCCCATCCTCAGTCCTTCCCAAAAGGAAGCAAGATGAGACGGAAAAATACGAGTCAGACAAAAAATAAATTAAATATTAATTAAAATTACCCAAACAGTTCCCTTTCCTATGGAAAGGGTTAGGGATAGGACATGAAAGTATTAGCAAACGACGGCGTTTCTCAAAGTGGTATCAATGCATTGGAAGCTGCTGGGTACGAAGTTATCACCACAACAGTTGCACAAGAGCAATTACAAAACTACATCAACGAAAACCATATTGATGTGCTTTTAGTGAGAAGCGCAACAACCGTAAGAAAAGATTTAATAGACAACTGCCCTAGCCTAAAAGTCATAGGTCGTGGTGGTGTGGGCATGGACAATATCGATGTGGACTATGCGCGTAGCAAAGGACTAAAAGTAATTAACACACCAGCTGCATCATCACATTCGGTTGCTGAATTGGTTTTTGGACACTTTTATGGATTGGCTCGTTTCTTACATAACTCCAATCGTGATATGCCTTTAGAAGGCGATGCCAACTTTAAAGGTTTAAAGAAAGCTTACGCAAAAGGAACAGAACTTAAAGGAAAAACTTTAGGTGTTCTTGGTTTTGGCCGTATTGGTCAGGCCACCGCAAAAGTAGCCTTAGGCGCAGGAATGAAAGTGGTTGCTTTCGATCCCTTTTTGGAAAAGGCAGACTTACAATTGGATTTCTTTGACGGACAAAAAGTGAATTTTGAAATTAAAACAATTTCCAAAGAAGAGGTTTTAAAACAATCCGACTTTTTAACCTTACATGTACCAGCACAAAAAGATTATGTGATTGACGAAGCAGAATTCAAACAGATGAAAGATGGTGTAATCATAGCTAACGCTGCACGTGGTGGCGTTGTCAACGAAGTGGCACTCGTAAAAGCTTTAGAAAATGGAAAAGTAGCTAGAGCAGCTTTAGACGTGTATGAAAAAGAACCTAAACCAGAAGTTCAATTGTTAATGAATCCTGCGTTATCATTAACGCCTCATACAGGTGCAGCAACCAACGAAGCACAAGATAGAATTGGAACTGAATTGGCCGAACAGATTATTGCTATTCTTGGTTAACAAAAAAATGTGACCTTAACAAATAAAATGAGTCCTACTACTGTGGGACTTTTTTTGTACCTTGAAAACATTGAGATTATTAACCTTAATTATATATAAAAATGGCAGGAATATTAGATTTATTAAACAGCGATTTAGGAAGCACTATTATTAGTGGCGTTTCTGGTTCTACAGGTACAGACAAAGACAAAACCAGTAGTGTTTTAACTATGGCGTTACCAGTACTTATGAAAGCAATGGAGCGCAACGCTTCCACTCCAGAAGGAGCACAAGGCCTTATGGGAGCTTTAAACAGCAAGCATGATGGAAGTATCTTGGATAATCTTAGCGGATTATTTGGTGGTGGTGTTGATGACAACGTAAAAAATGATGGAGACAAAATTCTTAATCATGTGCTTGGATCAAAAAAACAAGGCGTGGAGCAAATCCTCGGTCAGAAAGCTGGTTTAGATTCTGGATCTGTCGCCAATATACTTAAAGTAGCGGCACCAATTTTAATGGGTGTTATAGGCAAACAAGCCAAACAAAATAATGTGAGCTCCCAGAGTGATGTTAGTGGACTTTTAGGTGGTTTACTTGGAGGTAGCGATACGGCAAACGAACAAAGTTTCTTGGAAAAAATATTAGATGCAGATGGAGATGGCAGTGTGGTTGATGATGTCGCTGGTATGATTTTAGGAGGTGGAAACAAAAAAAGTGGTCTTGGCGGTCTTCTAGGAGGTTTATTCGGGAAATAATATTCCTTTCTTTAATAATTTGCAGAAAGCAGTTCTTTTATTTGAGCTGCTTTTTTTTTGTTTTCAAAAAACAATATGTTCCATCAAAGTTTAAGGTTTACAACCTATAATTTCGGATTGGGTTATCATATTTTGCAAAAACATCAATGTAAATGGAAAATTTTATACTTATTGATAGTATCAAAAACAACTCATTATGAATTCAGATAAAGAAAAACAAAACGACAAAAACAGGGAAAATCCAAAAACCGAGCATGAAAAAATTCTTCACCCGAATGCAACAGTCGAAAAAGGAGCTCAGAAAAAAGACCATTACAATCAATATGGTAAACAGGAGCACGGACATAAAGAACGCGGAGCCAAAAAACCAAAATAGATTTTTAACTGTTTTATCTATCTAATTTTCTGATTCCAATTAAAATAGAGCCATTGACTCAATGGCAACATCATTTCACTCATTTTGTATTGGCAAATGCTTCATTGTGGCTTTTATTTGTAGTGTTAAATAGATTATAACTCCAATAGACACTAACAAATTTTTAATATCTTTAAGATTATGAAATACCCACTTTTAAAATCTAACCCGCTCTCTGATAAATCCAGTAAGGTGTTCAGTCGATCCCTTAAAACGATAATCCCATTTGTAATAATTCTTATATTAATCGCAAGTTGTAAATCTTACAACACCAACCAAACAATCGATAACGGCAATGAAAGTGGACTTGTGGAAAATGATACGGTATCCATTAGTAGCGACGAAAGTGATTACGAAATTATTATTATCGAACCTGGATTTAACGCTTGGCTAATTGGCACAGCGAGACCAGAGGGTTATTATTCACAACAATTTTTAGAGTCCAGAAATGCTATTTTGGTACAGGCTTGGAATCAAAGAAATATGCAACCCATGACATACGATCCTAATCTCTACGAACTTCGTATCGATTATGATACACGAACCGATTATGGTTATGAGGTAAATTATAAATTGTACAATTATTTTATCTATTTTCAACTGAAATACAAACAGCGTTTATCTTCTTTTATGCCCAGAATTTAGTCTGTAAATACAAGTTAATTTCTTAGTTTTGCAGCACGATTGTCGGACTATGGAAAAATTTAAAAAACATTGGGAAATTCAGCATAATTGGCAGTTGTTATTTCCCTTTTTTGGTATCGTTGTATTAGGCTATTCAGCCTTCAAAATGTCGAATGCTATTTTAAAAGATTATAATTTAGTTTTTAATATCATTTCATCTTTAGTTATCTTTTTTCTTCTTTTGAAATTGACGCTATTCATATTCAAAAAACTGGAAAAAAAATGGATTCTCGACTACAAATGGGAAATGATCCGTGTGTTCATGGTATTCGCTGTTACAGGTTCATCTTCATTATATGTGGGCCGACCAATTATAAAACTCCTAGGAATTACTAAAGAAAACTTAAATCCTATACTCTACTGGATTTTATTCATTATCATTGGTCTAATTTTCTACCAGATTCTATTGGTATTCTTTGGATGGCTTTTTGGTCAGTTCAAATTTTTCTGGGAGTTTGAAAAGAAAATGTTGAGCAGATTTGGATTTAAACGCTTTTTAGATTGAATTTAAAAACAGTTATTTCATTATTATTTAAGACTTGCGCTTTAACGTTAGTCTTAGTTGTTCTCTTTCCATCTATAGTAAAATTAAATCACGTATTTACACACGACAACCATCACGTTTGTGAAGACGATAATTCTTCAGACACGCATTTTCACGAATCTGATATTGATTGTGATTTTCACAAATTCAAACTCACTAATCAGTTTTACTTTCAAATTGAAATAGATACGCTTACTCCAACTGAAGGGAACTTCAAAATAACAGATTCCCAATACGAATTTGTTAGTGATTATCAAAAGCTTCAAACAGCACTTCGAGGACCACCTCAATTGATTTAATAATCAGAATTTTATTTTTTATTAATTATTATTAAATCATTTATTTATGAATCGATTTCTATTCATAGTATTAGGTATTTTATGCACTAATATTTATGCTCAAAACACAATTGACGGTAAGGTCTTAGAGCAATCAACTCAAACAGCAATACCTTACGCAACCATTTATTTACCAGAACAGGAAACGGGAACCATAACTGACGTTAATGGTGAATTTTCCCTTCAACTTTCAAAGGGCACCTATAAAATCGTAGTTTCTTTTATTGGATTTCAAACACAATCCCTTACAGTTTCCGTTCCTACTGAAGATCATTTAACCATTGAGCTATCCAAATCTGCCATGGAAATGGAAGAAGTGATTGTCTCTACTCCTTTTCACAAATTACAAAGTGAAAACGTGATGAAAGTAGAACAAAAAAAGATAAGGGACTTAAAAGCTTCGGGCGCACTCACACTTGCAGAAGGTATAACCACAATTGCTGGTGTAGAAAGCGTGAGTACAGGAAACAGCATCGGTAAACCCGTCATTAGAGGACTTAGTTCAAATCGTGTGTTGGTATATACACAAGGGGTTCGTTTAGAGAATCAACAATTTGGAGACGAACACGGACTTGGTATCAATGATGCCGGAATTGAGAGTGTCGAAGTAATCAAAGGACCTGCTTCCCTACTCTATGGTAGCGACGCTTTAGGTGGTGTTTTGTATCTTAATCCCGAGCGTTTTGCTAATAGGGACGAATCTTCCGCAGATGCTTCGGTTAACTATTTTAGTAACACCAAAGGTTATTCCACAAATGCTGGTTATAAAGCGTCTAGTAAAGGATTCAAATTTTTATTTAGGGGAAGTTTAACAGAACATTCCGATTACGACACCAAGCAGTACAGAGTGACAAACACAAGATATAGGGAACAGGATTTTAAAGCGGGATTAGGGTATCTATCTTCAAATTTCAAAACCGAATTGCGTTACAATTTAAATAATGCCAAATTAGGTTTACCTGAAGGGATCGGAATCCAATCCACAGCTAAAACACCGATGTTGCCTTTTCAAAATATTGACAATCATATTTTTAGTTCAAAATCAACATTATTTTTTGAAAATTCCAGTTTAGATGTCACTTTGGGATATCTCTATAATAACAGGAAAGAATTTGAAGAAGAACATCATCATGATGAAGACGAGGAAGAACATGAAGAAGGCCATGATGAGGAACACGAGGAAGACCACAATGAACATGAAGAACTAGAAGCGGCTTTAAACATGAAGTTAAAAACGTTTAACTACGATGTAAAATACAATCTTCCAGCTTTAGGACGATTTGAAACGATTGTCGGCGTCCAAGGTATGAGTCAAATGAATTCAAATTACGGCGAAGAAATTTTGATTCCTGATGCAACAACTAATGATTTCGGTGTTTTGGCAACCTCACATATTCATTTTGAAACCATAGATGTACAATTAGGGGCACGCTATGATTTAAGGGCAATAGCTATAGAAAATAGTTTTGACAAATCTTTTAATTCTTTTAATGGCGCCTTAGGATTTAAAACCCATCTTTTCGAAAAAATAACGGCCAGATTGAATTTAGCAACGGGATTTAGAGCTCCAAATCTTGCGGAACTAGCCTCTGATGGCACACATGAAGGCACAAATCGTTATGAAATAGGAAATGAAAACCTAGCCAACGAACAAAACTTTCAAGTCGATTTAGCTTTAGAATATAAAAATGAGCATATTGAATTGTTTGCTAATGCCTTTTACAATAAAGTGAATGATTATATTTTCTTAAATCCAAATGGGGAATTCATTGATGAAGACCCAGTGTTTTTATATGAACAGCAGAATGCCACTTTGTATGGAGGGGAATTCGGACTGCATTTACATCCGCATCCTATCCATTGGCTGCACTTAGAAAGTAGTTTTGAATCTGTAACAGGCCAATTGGATAATGATGACTATTTGCCATTAATTCCTGCAAATTCATTAACCAATACACTACGTGCAGAGTTTAATTCCAAGTCCATGAAAAATATCAATGTCTTTATAAAACTACGTTCTACATTTGCCCAAAACAAAGTGAATACTTTTGAAACGACTTCAGATGCTTACAACCTATTTAGTATAGGTGCTGGTAGTACTTTCAAAATTTTTAAAAATGATATGAATGTTTCTATCTCTGCAACCAACTTATTTGATACAGCATACGTTCACCATTTATCACGCTTAAAACCCGATGGCATTTTAAACATGGGACGTAATGTAACCGTTGGAGTTACATATGCGTTGTAACCGTATTTGATTATATAAGAAATCTCAAATTGAGCACATTCAAAACACTTTAGCTTTAAAACATATAATGTTTTGACTGTGCTCAAATTGACTTATATTAAACCTTTTCTACTGATTTATCAGTTTTAAAAACATAAGTATAAAACCACATCAAAGTGAATGTTGGTATGACGTCAAAGCCAGGCAAAGCTTCCTCGACGAAAGCGATAACTCCTGCTATTTTTCCAGCTTTTCCAGTATATAATTTGGTCATTAACCAACCCGAAATTGGTGCCCAAATAATATCGGAGAATTCACCAACTCCTGGAATTATAAAGGAGACAAAGCCTAAAGCGTCCAGTAACAGACCTACTCCTAATTTTTTGTATTTATTCATAGTTTACATAAATCAATAATTATTCCAAACAAATCGTAGCTGTCAGTTTCACATTAATAGCCATTATTTTTAGAACGCACTTAGCATTCTAGAAGTTTATGTATTTAATATGCTGCACTCATAATGAATTACTCAATTTTAAAGTACTTATAACATTTGAAACAAAAAGTGTAATTCGTATTAAACAAACATTCAACTTATTTGCCATAATATCTACATCATAAAATTGTAGATTATGACATTAAGTATTATTTTCACAACGTATGAATAAAACTGTTATTTCCTCAAAGCAAATTAAAAAAGCCTATAAAGAACTTCAAGTTTTAAAAGGAGTTGATTTAACCATTTTAGAAGGCGAAGTCATTTCTATTGTCGGCGCATCTGGTGCAGGTAAAACGACATTGCTTCAAATTTTGGGTACTTTAGATAAACCCGATTACGCATCAGATACGGAACTGATTATAAACGACCAATCCATAAAAACGCTGAATGATAAGGCTTTGGCGAAATTCAGAAATAAGAATATTGGTTTTATTTTTCAATTTCATCAATTATTACCAGAGTTTACGGCTTTAGAAAATGTTTGTATTCCAGCGTTTATAAATAACACTCCAAAAACAGATGCCGAAAAACGTGCTAAAGAACTATTGGATTATTTAGGTTTAAGCGAGCGCATTCATCATAAACCCAACAGTATGTCTGGTGGTGAACAGCAACGTGTGGCTGTGGCAAGAGCTTTGATTAACAATCCTAATATTATTTTTGCTGATGAACCTTCTGGAAATTTGGATAGTGAATCTGCAGATCAGTTGCATAATTTGTTTTTTAAATTAAGAAATGAGTTTAATCAGACCTTTGTAATTGTCACACATAACCAAGAATTGGCCGCTATGGCAGACCGAAAGCTGACAATGGTTGATGGGAAGATTGTTACTTAATAATTTTAATTACACTCATGAAAAAGATAGTTCAAATATTTATTTTCGGAATTTTAGTTTGTTCCTGTTCTTCAACAAAAGTTGAGCAAAAAAAGCTCAAATATTATAACGAAAATGGTATAGAAATAAGTAGACCAGAGTTCAATGAAATTCTTTCAACTAATAATTTTTTAGAAATCCCAGGAGATTCAGTAAATGAAAAAAGACTAATTTATAGAGAGAACCGTGGAATCATTGCGGATAGATCAATATTAGAATCCTTACTTGAAACAGAGATTGGAAAAGAAATAGACTCAAATAAACCAATTGTGATTATTTATTATCCAGGAAAAGACCGTTGTAACAGTAGAAGTTCTTCAGATAGAAATTGGATTAAAAATTGGCATAACGAACTAAAAAACGGTTTAAATCAGATAGCTAAAGTTGACCCCATTTTTATTTATAAAGATAATAATGGACTTGATAAATATTCAGGAATAGTTAATTGGAAAAAAGATCCAGAGGGAATTATTGAGAACCATTTTTTTAAACATCATTATCCATGTTTAAGTTTTGTGGTTATCTCTAAAGAAGGTAAATATATAAGTTTTTTCGGTGAATTTTCAAAAGAACATGTTTGGGAAACAACTCAACTTATTTATGAATAAACACTAACCCTTCCGCAACATCCTTAGCGTAAAACCTCCCAACACTATAATTACCACACCAATAATTGCCCAAAGCCAATACCCATTCTCAAAAAGTGGTGTTACCTTTTGCTGCCCTCGTTTTAAGATGACTTCCTCTGCTCCTACTTTTAAAGGCTTTAAATCCTTAGGTATTTTAGATTTAAACTTATTGATATCGTAATTAGGCTGTCTTGCTGATGGATTTCCATAAACCAGCGTATAATCTGCTGGTTCTGTAAATCGACCAATCAGCCTATATTCATAACCTTTGGCTGTAAAATCTGAAATCGTCAAGGGTTGGTTATCGCTATTGTAAATCGTGATTTTTAGGTATTTGGCAATCGTATTTCCAAATTTAAACCGATTGGCTTCCATAGAATTCAATGTGCCACTTGTTATTGTTCTGTAATGGTATTTCCATCCTTTTTCAGTTTTTGTGCTATCACTGCGATATTCAATTTTTAGAGGCCTATAATAATCAAAACTGTTGCTCACATCAATATCTATTTGGCTCAGCGCTATTGGCAACTCTAATTCTGCATTTATTGTAGTCGTTTTTAACTGTTTATCCTCTTTCGTTTTAAGTGATTCAATAAGGTATTTCACGGAATTTCCCTTTGTGATTTCGTGCTTGGAAAGTTGAGCAGATTCTAATTCCGGTTGTACCGTATGTTTGATTATTAGTCTATAAAAACGATATTTCGTTTCAGGAAACTCAAGGGTTGTAAATTTAAAATTGGTCGCTTCATTTTTAATGGCCAAGATTCTATAATCTTCAAGTATCGTAAACCATTCTTTTTGGTTTTGGCTGCCTTCTAAACCCACTTTCCAATCAAAATTAGTGTCATTGAAATTTAAGTTTATTTGGTTAATAGTATTTTCAGAATCTAACTGAAATGTAAAATAATAGTTATTGTCACTTTTCGTTTTATTGATGATTTTAAAAGGAATGGATTTATGTACTATTTTATCTGACAGTACTTCAAGAAAGTAAGGGGCTTCAATCGTATCATTTTCAGTAGTGCCATAAATTCTAAGGTCGCTCAAATCCGAATTCAACTTTCCAAATACAGCAATGGGCAAAGTGAATTGATGCCATTCATCATTCACATTCGTCAATGTTCTTTTGTAATTATAGGTTTCCATTTGCGCCGAACAAATAAACGTAAATCCAATAAGAAAACTTGTGAGTAGCTTAGTCGTTAACGTCATCTGTAATCTGGTTTTTGTATTTGTTATATAAAAATGAAATGATTAAAAGCAGCACACCAAGTGATACAAACACGATGGTTTTTGAAATGGTATTGAGATGTACAATATCGTAAAAGAACAGCTTTATCAAGGTAATCCCAAAGAAAATCATACCTCCTATGCGCAGATAAGCTTTATCTCTCCAGATCCCAAAAGCGATTAAAAGAAAGGCATACACTCCCCAAAGTATGCTCAATCCTAATTTGTAGGATTGTGCAGAATCAAATAGATCCATCCAATGAATCAGTTCGCTACTTAACACCCAAATAATGGAAAGGTGCAATAAAATATCGTACGTAATCTTGAAACCTCTCGTTATGCCTTCACGCTTAATAAACTTATAACAGGTAAATAATGCCAAAGCTAAAAAGATGAACGATATATAACGAATCCATAAATAAAAGCTGGTCTGGTCAAAATATTCAGAAGGATTTAAATAGCTTTCCCGTAACTCGCTTATAGCATAAAGTCCCTGCGCTAAAAACATAACTATTGTAGCCACCGTAAGACCTATTGTTATTACTTCTAGAGTTTTGTTTTTGATGAATTTAAAACTCACATAAGCCAAGGCTGCCATAAATAATAAGGAATAAATAAGAATCCAAATCGTTTTAAAATCTCTTAAATCATAATTCCTAATGGCGTTATTGTAGTTGTCTTCTGAAGTTATTTCAATTTTGGAAGTGTAAAATAATTGATCCCAATACAATTCAATTTCAAGCCGAAACGCATAATAAGCACTAAATATCAATATGGAAGGAATTATAAAAGACCATAATTTGTTCCAATTAGAATCGGGTTTAAATGCCGAAACATAGTTTTTCTTTCTAGAAAGCCACACAATAAAACCAAATGCAGCAACAAATAATAAGGAGGTTAAAAAATGAATATTAAAAATAGAGGTGATTGTATTTTCAGTATTCAAACCATAATATGAACTATAGGCATACGACCAATCCTGATACATACTGAGAAAAGCCAATAGCATCAAAGGATAGGATAGTTTTTCGTAAACAGAAATGCCTTTTGTCCGGCCTAACCAGAATAATAAAGCGCCTTCACCAACCCATAGTAAGGTGACCCAATTACCATTTAATTGCACAGGAATTGTTATTGTAATAAACACCAAAACCATGGCAGACGCTAAATAAAACAACTTTTTATCGCCTAGTTTCATCTTATAAAACAACACACTGACTATAAAATGAATAACCGCATTGCCCAATGTAAACAGACCTAATAATTGTGAACCTGTTTCGTAATCATTTAAAACCGCATAACCCAATCCATAAAACACGAAGGAATTTAGCAATAACACAACCACATCTCCAGAATTGAAGGCTTCTTTTTTTAGGAGTTTGTAAGCTATAAATGTGATATAAAATATGAGGAAAAATAAGGTTAGAAAGGATAAAGCCAGTCCGAAATGTTCTTCTGGTTTATAGTCGAAAAAATACCAAGACATAAAAATAAGCCATGTAAATATAAAAGCCGAATAGTAAAGTGATTTCCAATATTTTTTGAACGAAATAATTAAAATTCCAATGTTAATAATCGCCATATAACCAAATAATATGTCTGCGCGACCAGTATCGTTGCTCAATAAAAAAGGTACAGCATAAGCACCCACCAAACCAATATGTGCAATGACCTGTCGGTTATAACTTATAGCTGCAACCACTGTAAATGCCGTAAAAACTACCATAAGAGCGAAGGTGACCGATTGCGGAATTAGCCCGTAAAAACTATGGGCAAAAAACGTGATAAAGTATAAAATTACGATAGCGCCACTCACTAAAACAGCACTGTAAGATTCGTATTTTTCTTTGAGTTTAATGCCAAAACCAAGTAAACCAATAGCGGTTAAATACCCAAGGATAATTCGGGTCAACGGACTTATTAAATCGTTTTCTATGGAATATTTTGTACCAATTGCAACACCTATAATCGTAATGATGATGCCGATTTTATTCAGAATGTTTTCGCCTATAAATTTCTCTAAACTCGATTTCGATTTTGCTGTCTTGGTTTCAGAATTTGACTTTAATTCTTCAATAAACTTATTACGCTTCTGAACATCCGAAATAGATTCAGGTTCTTGTTGAATTCTTTCTTCTATGTCAATTGTATTCTCAACATTAGGATTCACCGCTTCATTTTTAGTAAACTCTTCTAAGGGTTCTTCTTTAATTGCTTCTGGCTTCGCTTGACTTACATCAGATTGTAATCGGTACAATTCCTCTTTAAGACTATTAATTTCAGCAGAAAACTTAGCTTGTTGTTTAAAAAGCAATTCTAATTTCTCAATTAATTTATCTATAAGCTCATGATTTGAAGCCATATAACAGTGATTTGGTTACCTTGTAAGTTGAAAAAGACAAGGCTAAAATAGCTTATAAAATTTTAATCTTCAATTTACAGGTTAAAGCGATATTTTTAAATTCCATTCAATGACTTCAATATTTAGCATATAAATTAATCCATCCTTATTACATTGTTAACATCTGTTTAATTTTTTTAGGTATCTAATATCATAAAATAGTATTTTCGCTACACCTAAATTAAAATAAATGACAGTGACGGAGTTCGAACCTATTATTGAAGTGCTGGAAGAAGCCTACGAAATTCCACATCTTAATGCTACCCGAAAAATTTCGGCATTATTACCACACGATTATTACGAAACCGAAAAGCGCTATCCTGTACTCTATTTGCAGGATGGCCAAAATTTATTTAACCCAATGGCGCCTTTTGGAGATTGGGCCATTGATAAATCCATGGCAAAATTGGCCGAAGAAGGATTTGGAGATCTCATTATTATTGCCGTAGATCATGGAAACGAAGAACGCATCAATGAATATTTACCATATTATCATCCAAGGTTTGGCGAAGGAAAAGGTAATTTTTATATTCAATTTATGATTGAAAAATTAATTCCATACATCAATAGCCATTACCGAACCTTGACCGATTTTGATAATACTGGCATTGGAGGCAGTTCTATGGGAGGACTTATCAGTTTGCACGCAGGACTAAAAAACCCGAAGATTTTTGGTAAAATGATGATTTTTTCGCCGAGTTTATGGATTTCCAAAACGATTTTTAACAATACAAAAACCTTTCAACCGCTTGAAGAATCGAAGATTTATCTCTATTCTGGCGGAAAGGAAAGTATTGAGCATTTACCTAATGCTCAAAAACTAGGCGCAATTATCAAAGAACGCATGGTAAAAGGGTATCATATTGATTTTCACTTTTCAATTAATGAAGATGGCAGCCATGCCGAAGAACATTGGCGCGAAGAATTCCCGAAAGCCGTAAAATGGCTCTATTTTTAATTCAATAGTTATGACATACAAACACACCAAAACTTTAAATACTTCAAAAGATTTTATTCTACCCTGTAGAAAGGATAATCTACAAGCGATAAAATATTTTTTACCCATAGCAAAGCCTGATTTCGATGGCAGTTTCTCTACGCATCAATTACTTTATGGTAGTGAAGGTAACAGAATATACCTCATAGGATTAGGCGAAGAAAAACACAGTGCTCAATTAGAAAATACCTTTCAAAAATTGGCCTTTGACACCCAAAAATATTGGGATAAATCCATTCAGGTGTATGCTGAGAATTTAACCGAAGATGAAGTGAGAAAAGCCGTGATTGGGCTAGAAATGGCACAATATGAAATTGGCGAATTCAAATCGAAAAAGGAGAAGCAAAATAAAATAACCGTATCATTTTCTTCTACCAAAAGCGTTAAGAAAATTTTAGACGAAGGAAAATACACTGGAGAAACCATCAACAGAATAAAGGGGTTGGTTGATGCGCCACCGAATATCAAAACCCCTGAATTTTTAGGGGATTGGGCGGAAAAATCATCTAAAAATGCTAACTATGAATGTACAGTTCTCAAACATAAAGAACTTAAAAAGCAAGGTTTTGAAGCCGTTTTATCGGTTGGAAAAGGCAGCGTAAACAAACCTGTAGTTATCATTAACGAATACAATGGTAAATCCAGTAAAAAAGTGGATATCGCTTTAGTTGGTAAAGGAATTACATTCGACTCTGGTGGATTGTCCATCAAACCCTCTACCAATTTACACTATATGAAAAGTGATATGGGAGGAGCCGCAGTCGTTTTAGGGGTTGTGGAATTGATTGCCAAACTAAAACTGAAAATAAACATTGTTGGTATTGTCTGCTCTGCCGAAAATGCAGTAGATGCAGAAAGTTACCGACCAGGAGACGTTATTGATTCCTACTCTGGCAAAACCATAGAAATAATAGACACTGATGCCGAAGGCCGTTTGGTTTTAGCAGACGGTTTAAGTTATGCGGTGAAAAATTTAAAACCTGACTATCTAATTGATTTAGCAACTTTAACAGGAAGCGTCGTAAGAACCTTAGGTTATGAAGCAGCAGGAATGTTTACTCATAATAAAGCTATGGCAAAAACCATGTCTGACATCGGCTATAAAGTACACGAACGCGTTTGGCAATTACCGATGTTCGAAGAATACAAAAGCGACTTACATAGCGATATCGCAGATTTAAGGAATTTTAGTGGCAAACCTTTAACGGGAGCCACAAATGCAGCCCAATTTTTGGAATCTTTTACTGAAGATCATAAAAATTGGATGCATTTGGATATCGCAGGCGTATCTTTTGGAAGTTCGCCTTATGCGAAGATGAAAAGTGCTTCTGGTTATGGCATTCAATTGATTACTGAATTTATTAAGGAAAAAGCTTTGAAGTAATTCAGAGTTTTGTAAATTGAAACTACATAAGAAATGCTCATTTATTCGAGTGAATTTTTTTCATTTTTTTGAAAAAAATTAGTGTTGAGAATCTTTTTTAAACTTAAATCTGTTCTCGATACGATTCGGCTAAAAAACCGGAATCACTCGAACAGATACTATAATAATCAAACAAGTCTTGATTCTTGGCTTTGTAAGCAAAGCGATCTTGATTCTAATCAAAAAAACCATGGCCGATAAACCACTAAATTTCCTCTGTATTTCAACCTATTTTAAAGGTGAAGATTTTCTAAAAAGTGTAAAAGCTGAAGGTAACAATGTGTATCTACTAACCAAAAAGAAACTCGACCAAGAACCTTGGCCTTGGGAATTTATTGACGATACATTTTACATTGAAGAATGGAATCAAAATGATATCGTAAAAGGCATTGCTTACAAATTCAGAACCATCAAATTTGATCGTTTTGTTGCCCTCGATGATTTTGATGTCGAAAAAGTTGCATTACTACGTGAACATTTTAGAATGCCAGGCATGGGAAGAACCACAGCGCACTATTTTAGGGATAAACTAGCCATGCGTGTAAAAGCCAAAGAAGAAGGGGTCAATGTTCCTGAGTTCACAGACTTGTTCAATAATTACACCATAAACGCTTATGCTGATAACGTGAGTCCGCCTTGGTTAATAAAACCAAGAATGGAAGCCTCTGCAACAGGTATAAAAAAGATTCACAGCAAAGATGAGTTATGGCAAATTATCAATGATTTAGGGGATGAACGCGATAATTATTTAGTCGAGAAATTTGCACCAGGCGATGTGTATCATGTTGATGGCTTAAATGACAATGGAAAAGTTAAATTCGCTAGAGTCAGCAAGTACTTAGACACGCCTTTTGAAGTCGCTCATGGTGGCGGAATTTTTAGATCTGCAAGTTCAGAAATTGGTTCTAAAGTAGAAAAAGGTTTACAAAAAATGAATGCACAAGTGATGAAAGCCTTTGGAATGCAGTTTGGAGCGTCACATACTGAATTCATTCAATCTAAAGCCACAGGTGAATTGTTCTTTTTAGAGACCTCTTCTCGTGTTGGAGGCGCCAATTTAGCCGAAATGGTAGAAGCAGCCTCTGGAATAAACCTTTGGGTAGAATGGGCAAGAATTGAAGGTGCCAATCTTAGAAAAACAGGCTACAAACTTCCAAAAATAAATAATCAATACGCAGGAATTGTAGTGTCTTTAAGTCGATATGAACATCCTGATACTTCCAGTTTTACAGATGAAGAAATTGTTTGGAGAATGAACAAGGCTTGGCATATTGGATTAATTGTTGCTTCCGACTCTAGTGACCGGGTTTTGGAGTTATTAGACCAATATACTCATCGCATTGGAGAAGAGTTTCATGCTAGTTTGCCTGCGCCTGATAAGTCGTTGTAATTTAAACTGCCCTATAATGCCATAAGTAAACATTTTTAGGAACAATAAAAATGATCGAAAACTTGTTAATTTTTATACTATTGGACAATCTTATATCATTGTATAGCCATTATGATAAAAGTCATTCTTTAATTCTTTCACAAAGTGTACCTTACAACTTATAACCATAACCTAAGGTCATTATGGGTCGTTTGGACGTTAAACAGCTTAAAAGTTCTAAAGATAAGGCATTATATGTGCATCATCTGGTCAAAGATCTTGAGGCTTTGGATCTCATGCTCAATAACGGTTTAATTGAAGAAGAGCCCATAAGAATTGGTGCTGAACAAGAGTTTTGTGTCACACATAAAGATTTTTTTCCAAACAATAATAGTATTGAGATTTTAGAGGCCATAAATGATAGTCATTTTACAACGGAAATTGGTAAATATAATCTTGAAATTAACTCAGACCCTTTAGAATTAGGTAGTGATTGTTTTTCAAAATTACATCTTCAAATTAAAGTGCTATTAAATAAAGCTAAAAAAACGGCTAAAACAAAAAATTCTAAAATTGTACTCACTGGTATCTTACCAACTTTAAGATCAATGCATATAAAGGATGATTATATGACCGAAAAACCAAGATATTTTGTGCTTAATAAAGCCTTAAAATCCTCTCGGTTAGAACCATTTCATATTCACATAAAAGGTGTTGATGAGTTAAACCTCATTCACGATAGCGTAATGCTCGAAGCTTGTAACACAAGTTTTCAAACACATCTGCAAATTAAACCAAACGAATTTGTAGAAAAGTACAATTGGGCACAGGCCATTGCAGGTCCTGTTTTAAGTAGTTGCGCTAATTCTCCAATTTTGTTTGGAAGGGAATTATGGGCAGAAACAAGAATAGCCCTTTTTACCCAAAGTATTGATACACGTACAAATTCCTTTATTCATAACGAAAAAGAATCACGTGTTAGTTTTGGTTCCGATTGGGAAAAAGGTACTGTAACGGATATTTTTAAAAACCATATTTCACATTTTAGAAGTCTTCTCACATCAAATGAACATGATGACAGTATCGAAGTTCTGAAAAATGGAGACATTCCAAAGCTTAAAGCATTACAATTGCATAATGGAACCGTTTATAAATGGAACCGCGTATGTTATGGTGTTGGAGGCGGCAAACCACATTTAAGAATAGAATGTCGTTATATTCCGTCTGGACCAACATTAACCGACGAAATTGCCAATATGGCTTTTTGGGTTGGTCTGATGTTAGGCCAACCTGAGGCATATAAGGGAATTCACAATAAAATGGACTTTAAAGATATAAAAAGCAACTTTTTTAAAGCCGCCAGAACGGGAATGGAAACCCAATTTGTATGGAACAATGAGCTCATAACAGCGAAAGATTTAATTCTTGAAGAATTCATACCAATGGCGAAAAAAGGACTTGAAAAAGCCAATATTAATGCTACTGACATTACAAAATATCTATCGATTATAGAAGATCGTGCAAAGTCCAAAAACGGATCACAGTGGATAGTGGACAACTTTAGAAACCTTCAAAAAAACAAGACTAATTTTGAAGCGTTACAGAATATCACTGCTTATATGTACAAGCATCAATTCAAGGATAAAACAGTAGATCAATGGGAGTTATTTAATCCAGATGAGAATCTAAAAATAGATGTCAGTCGTATTGTAAAACACAATATGAACTCCAAAATGATTTTGGTAGAACAAAAA
Source organism: Winogradskyella schleiferi (assembly GCF_013394655.1). Taxonomy (NCBI): domain Bacteria; kingdom Pseudomonadati; phylum Bacteroidota; class Flavobacteriia; order Flavobacteriales; family Flavobacteriaceae; genus Winogradskyella; species Winogradskyella schleiferi. Next base: position 1,339,063 of record NZ_CP053351.1, on the reverse strand, counting down.
GATAGCTTAGAGTTAGTTCTCAATATTATGAAATGGAAAAACATACACCATTTGCCCGTTATAAACAGCAAAAAAGAGTTGAAAGGTCTATTAACCTGGACGGATTTGATTAAATTAGGTGATCTCGATTTGAAATCACAAGTTAAGGACGTCATGACGACAGATTTAATTACCATATCACAGGAAGCGCCTTTGGAAGACGCGAAATCACTTATGAAAAAACATAAAATTAACTGTTTACCTGTAGTTAGAAATAAGGAATTGCTAGGCATTTTAACAACAAAAGATTTATAAAATAGCATGCAAATCAGCTCTGAAATAGATAGTAAAAAAGCAACAACTACTGACAGGATTTTTCATCATATTAAGAGTGATACTGAAGGCTCTACAATAGTCTTTTTTGCAGGTATTCATGGTAATGAAGCTGCTGGTGTCCATGCTTTAAATAATGTACTTAAAACAATTAGAGAAAAAGATATAATTGGTGAGGTATACGGTGTCTACGGAAATATAAAAGCACTTCAAGAAAATAAACGCTTTTTACATTCTGATTTAAACAGAATGTGGACAAAAAAACAACTAAAAGCATTAAAGTTAAAAGAAAACTTAACTGATGAAGAGGAAGAACAAAGTGCATTGTTCCAATTTATCAACCAGCTTTTTGCAACAACTAAAAGTCCAATTTATTTTATTGATTTACATACAACTTCTAGTAAATCGTTACCCTTTATTACTATTAATGATGCTTTAATCAACCGTAAATTTTCGAGTTGTTTTCCAGTGCCTGTAGTTTTGGGTATCGAAGAATATTTAGAAGGCCCTTTACTAAGCTACTTAAACACCTTGGGTTATGTTTCTGTGGGTTTTGAATCTGGACAGCACACAGATCCTGAAGCCATAAAAAACTGCGAGGCCTTTATATATTTAGCACTTCAACATTCAGGAATTTTAAGAATTAACGAGGTAGGAAAAATTAAGAAAAACGAAAAAACCTTAAAAGAATCATCGAATAACATCGCTTCTATTTTCGAAATAATTTACAAATACCACATTCAACCAAAGGAACTGTTCGCAATGCATGCTGGATTTGAGAGTTTTCAATATATAAAAAAAGGAACCGCATTGGCAACTTCAAACGAAAAGCTTATTTGTTCAGATTATAATGCTATGTTATTTATGCCATTGTACCAAAACTCTGGTGATGATGGATTCTTTATTATACAAGCAATACCGCGATTTTTCCTCAAACTATCTGAAATTCTTAGAAAAATCCAAGCAGACAATTTACTAACGGTACTTCCGGGAATTACATGGCATGATAAACGCTGTGGAGTTTTACGAGCCAACTTAAAGGTCACACGCTTTATGGCAAAATCTATTTTTCATTTGTTTGGCTATAGAAATAAACAATTAGACGAAACACATGTGCTTTTGTATAACCGAGAGCGGGTTTCAAAAAAGGAAATGTACCGTAAAGAACAATGGTACTAATCACCTAAGCAAAAGTTTTAAATAATTATGGTTCAAAAAACCCAGTACTGCCGCCAACCCAAGTCTTATCCTTATTGTACTTCACACCTACCATTTCACCTTTACTTAAGCGCATAAGGTTACTTATTATTTCAGTTTTATTGGTTTTTGAGTTGTACATCATCATCATTCTTATTTCGCATTTTGCGGGCACATCCATGGTATCAATAACTGGTGCATAAGCTACTTTCTCTTGCAATAAGTAATTCCATTTGTTTGAAATACTCTCAATAATCTCTTCGGTAACATGTATATGAACTCCAGCTCCTGCAAACGAATACAAAGGTTTTAGAACGTAATTTTCCAAATCTGAAGGTATCGCTTCCAATTTATCTAAGTGGTAAGACTTTGGAATGTACTTCCCTTCTAAGAAAGGCATGAGGTATTTACTAATTCGGAAAAACCAATTAGGATGTCCAATCCATTCGACATCGACTTCATCTTGAAATTTAAACTGACCAGTTAAATCTTGCCTTTGGTGAAGTTCATCAAAAATGATACGGTTATAAATTTTTAAAATACGTACCTCGTTACCGTTTTCATCTTTATAAAATAATTGCTTCCCCTTTTTAATCAATTCTGTGATACAAATAATTTTAAGACCAAGCGTCGCTTCAGTAATATAAAAATCAATAGCTGTGGCTTGTTTATGTGGTTCTACTTCTAATAAAATAACCTGTTTAGGGTCAGTATCACCAATCATTTCTTGCGTAAGAAGTTCTATATATTCTTTAGAAGACATGCCTGTTAAATGCTGCGAATAATGCTTCGGAATGACATCTGAAAAATGTTTACGATACTTATTACCTACAAAATCCTGAAAGAAAAATAAAGAAGGAAAACCTTGAAGCTCAATCAATTTGGGCGTAAGTTCGCCGTTTTCATTTTTACAGATACCAAAATCTAACTGAATAAATTTAGGACGTTCATCTTCATTAGGCACTATTGTATTAGCGTCAAAAAAGGCATCTTTAGTTAAATCCTTAAAATCCGGACGATCGATTACGGCCATAATCTCCTCGCAGGCTTCTTTTAACTTAGCCTTTAATGCTTTGGATATAAAAACGGGAGTTTCAGCAATCTTAAAAGGTACTTTATAATTAAATGAACTATTGATATCTTCCAGAAATGCTTGATATTTTTCTTCAGAAAAATTGGCATTGTATGAATTTCGGTTGTCTTTTATCATTATAAGTTACGACATTACAGGTTGTTTAACTTTATCAATCGCGTTCTGAATAAAACTCGGTAAAATGGTATTATAAGTTAATTCTATCTTTTCTGGATCATCGATGCGATTCATCATTTCGTTATATTTTTTCTCTCCAAAACTATCAATAACTACCTTTTTATTTTCTTCTAATGAAAAATATGATTCCATACTCACAGGTTCTGCTTCTGGATGGAATTGGGTGCCTACAAATTCTTCTGAAAAACGAACGGCCATAATGGCGCGTTCTAATTCTACATGCGTCCTAATTTTTTCTAAGCTTAGAATCGTAGCACCATGCCTTTTGAACACAGTCAGTTTAGGTTGAATCAATTGCCAATCTCTTGAGTCAACCGCATAAAACGGGTCATTTAAACCTTTAAAAATAAGATCGTTGTGACCTTTTTTGGTTTGGTGAACCTTTAAAATTCCAAACGACGTATTTCGTCTTGGTTTTATTTCTCCAAGTTCAAAATAATTGCAAATCACTTGAAAAGAATAACAAATAAAAAATACATGCTTTTTTTGCTCTGTATCGGCTTTATTAATATCCCAAAGGTTTTGCATTAGTTGTAAATACGGTTGTCGCCATTCACCTTCATCCAATGGACTTCCTGGGCCACCACTCGAAATATAGATATCATAAGATGCATCTGGTATTTCTCCTTTGGCTCTCACATTAAATATGCGATAGGCCACTTCTTCATGAAATGTTTCAACAATCTCTTTGATACAACGAAGGCCTTGGTTAGGGACATCATTGTTCATGTCTAAAATTGCTAATTTTAATTTTTCTTTCTTCATATTCATTTTTCGCCTTTCGAATTACGTTGTAATTTATCTTTGTGAGAAATATAGTTCTTACTCAATAATGTTCAAGATAAACTTCAGCGATCATCTAATAAGTAGGTTATTTTATAATCCTAAAATCGTTTGTTCAGTAACGTAATCCACGACTTTGGTAAGGTCGTTTGTTTGTTTAAATATTTCTAATTGACGGTCTGCTCCTGTGCCGTTTTTAAGCATTTCATGAATGTATTCAATTTCTTTACGAGAGCCTAAATCATCCACAACATCATCAATAAAATCCAATAACTCTAACATAAGGAGTCTTGTTTCTACTTCAGATTCCTTTCCAAAATCAATCATTTTTCCATCAATACCATAACGGCTTGCTCGCCATTTATTTTCGTTGATCAATGCACGATGATAATTCATGAAGTTCAGATTATGTCGTCTCAAGTCATATAACTTAGCCACCAATGCTTGAATTATTGCCGTAATACATACGGTTTCATTCACGGTTAATGGTATGTCACAAATCCTAACTTCTAAAGTTGGAAAAAAAGGATGCACTCTAATATCCCACCAAATTTTCTTTGGGTTATCAATACACTTAGTCTTAACTAAAAGGTTAACGTAATTCTCGTAATGTGCATAGTTTTCAAAAATTCCTGGAATACCTGTTCTTGGAAATTTGTCGAACACCTTAGATCTAAAGGATTTAAAACCTGTATTTCTTCCTTCCCAAAACGGAGAATTGGTTGACAACGCATACAAGTGCGGCAAAAAATAACGCATGGCATTTACTAAATGTATCGCCATTTCTTTGTCTGCCATACCAACATGCACATGTAATCCAAAAATTAAATTTGAACGTGCCGTATCTTGAAGCTCAGTGATAATTTCATCATATCTTGGGTTTGGTGTAATCAGTTGGTGTTCCCATTTAGAAAATGGATGCGTACCTGCGGCACCAATTTTAAAACCTAAGTCGTTTGCAATACCAGATACTGATTTTCTCAAATTAGAGATTTGTTCTCGAGCATCCGTAATATCCTCACAGATATTGGTACCTACTTCCACAACGGCCTGATGCATTTCTGCCTTGCATTGGTCGCCCATAACTTTTGACGCTTCTGTTACAATTTGCTGGTCGTGTGAAATTAATTCGCGAGTAACAGGATCAATAATTTGATACTCTTCTTCAATACCTAAAGTAAACTTCATATTTAGCGGTTGGTTAGATTAAACCTGACTATGATTAATAGTCAGGTTTTTTTTAAATTATCTATTTTTTAGCTGCTTTCTTTTTAGGCGTAGCCTTTTTTGCTGTCGTCTTTTTAGCCACAGTTTTTGCTTTGGTCGCAGTAGTTTTAGTAGCAGCTGATTTTGTAGCTGCTTTTTTTACTGGTGCCTTCTTTGGAGCCGCTTTGGTTGCTGTTGTTTTTTTCGCTACTACCGTTTTAGCAGGCGCCTTTTTAACAGCTGCCTTCTCGGCAACTTTCTTTTTTACAGGTGCTTTAGCTGGCGTTTTCTTTACCGCAGCCTTCGCTTTAGTCGCTGTAACTTCAGCAGAGGCTGACTTCGCTCGTGTTTTCTTTGCCGTTGGCTTTTTTGTAGCTGTCTTTGGAGCTTCCATCTGGTCTTTTACAAAAGTTCCCCAGGTAAGGTTCATATTACCTTTTTTGTATTGTTTTGCTTTATCAATGGCCATATTAGCTGCATTCTCAACAATCCAGTCAAAATTATCTTGACCTACAGAATGTATATCTGCATCTGGCGCAGGATTACAAAAATCGATAGCATAAGGTACACCATCCCTTATGGCAAACTCAACTGTATTGAAATCATATCCTAAAGCTTTGTTTAATTTGATACAGTATTTTTCAACTAAATCCAATATCTTTTTATCTACTGGTTCACCATCCAGAACATAACGTAAATGATGCGGGTTTCTTGGTTCATATTTCATAATATGCACTTTATCAGTTCCTAATACATAACATCTAAAGTATTCCGTGAAGTTAATTTCCTCTTGCAGCATCATCACCAAATTCTCAGTTTCCCTATGCTTTTCCCATAAATCATCAGGATTTTCTACACGGTAAACGCTTTTCCATCCGCCACCATCATGTGGTTTCATATACGCTGGAAAACCAATCGTGCTAAACATTTTTTCCCAATCAAATGGGAATTTCATATTTCTAAAAGAATTTTCATCCGTACCTTCTGGACGATGGGATGATGGTAAAATAAAAGTCTTTGGTACAGGAATACCAATTTTTTCTGCTAGTGCGTTGTTGAAAAACTTTTCGTCTGCACTCCACCAAAATGGATTGTTTATAACAGCCGTTCCTGTAATGGCAGCATTTTTCAAATAGGCTCTATAAAACGGAACATCTTGAGATATTCTATCTATAATTACTGCGTATTCATCAGATTTTGCTTGTTCTACGGTATCAATTGATACGGCTTCTGCAACCATATCCTTAATGCCTTGTGACTTAATTTTTTCGTTAACTCTGTCTATAAATGCCCAAGGAAAGGTATCTTCTTGACCGAATAAAATGCCTATTTTTTTCATATTTAAAATGGATTAGTTAGTTCGTTAATAATTTGTACGTTAGTCTATAATTTTGATAAATAATGTGGAAACATTCTGTTCCATAAAGGCCAATCGTGTTCAGCCCATTTATGTTCATCGTACCAGAAAGGTATGTTTTTTTCTGTTAATATCCCAGCCAATCGCTTATTGGCATCTAAACAAATATCCCATTCCCCTACGCCTAATACAATTTTCATGTTCCATAAATCCGGATGATCCGCTCCTGGTAAAAAATCTACTGGGTTATTAAAAAACACATTGTCATCGTAATGGCCATCTACAAAAGATTTAATATCGAAAGAACCACTCATACTGAACATATGACTTACACGGTCTGGATGTCTAAACGCAAAATTAGCTGCTTGGTATCCACCAAAACTTGGTCCAGCCACAGCCACTTTATGCATTTTCTTTTCTTCGCAAATTTTATTAACGACTTCATTCATGATAAATTCGTCGTACCAAGCGTGATTTTTTGCACGATCTGCAGGATGAATATTTTTATTATACCAGCTTAATTCATTGATACTATCTGGACAATAAATTTGCACCAAACCTTGCTCCGCAAACCAACGCACAGATTCCACGAGTCCCATATCCCGACACTCATTATGTTTTCCCATGGTTGTAGGAAACAAAATTACGGGATAACCAGCATGGCCGAAAACCAGCATTTCTATATCCCTACTTAAAGTTGGTGAGTACCATTTAAAATGTTCTTCCTTCAATTGTTTAGTTTTAAATTGGTTAACTTAAATTTTAAGCGCGCAAAATTAGTCTATTTGTTTTAGATTTTTTAAAAAATTTTATTTAAATGAAGAATAATTTAACCAAAAATGTTGAGTATATGGTATTTGCAATAGCAAAATATTGATGAAAAAGCTCAAGAATCTGATAATCAATGCTATTTAGGTAAACTAATTAATGGTTAGAAGTTGTTGTATAATGGCCGAATCTATACTAAAGTTACCCTAAAAAAACAGAACTAAATATTTAGATGCTCGGAGCAATATTAAATTTTTCTTATTAATTTAATTTCCGAAACCGAGATAACCAAATTTAAAATTTTCGCGAACTCAAAAAGGCGCTTTAAACTTTATTCTTGCAAATTTTCGTGTAATTTATTTCAGTTCCTTTGTTTAATTCAACTAGTACATTTTATTTTTATTAGCAGATTTTTTTGGTATCTGTTGGATGGCGTCCCAATGCTCAACAATTTTTCCATTGCTATCGAATCTAAAAAAATCCATAGTAACGTATTCATCATTATCTGGCCAAATTTGATGCGTATGTAAAGCAACCATGTCATGTTCAGATATCACGCGTACAAATTCGATTGATTTGTTTGGATATTCAGAGTGCATGCGCTCAAAATAGTCGATAAAACCCTCGATTCCGTTTTCTACATCAGGATTGTGTTGCTTATATTCAGCTCCAACATATAATTCCGTCGCTTTTCTTGGATTTCCTTCGTACGCTAATTTATAGAAATTAACAGCACTTTTTTTCATATGGTCATTCATTCCGAATTTATTTTCAGTTTTCGTAAAATTTAGTGGTATGAGGCCATTTTAGCGCTACATATTGGAGCATGAAATTAAAGTTAATTCTAAATCAAAAAACAGCAGCACTTTCCAACTCAGAACTATCAATAACTTATTAACGTTGATACTTCAAAACTATTAAAATAAAAGCCAATTTTCAATTCTTAAAGACTAACAAAATGAGTAATTTTGTAGTGCTTAAAAATTTATATACAATGACTTACAGAATAGAAAAAGACACGATGGGCGAGGTAAAAGTACCAGCCGACAAACTTTGGGGCGCACAAACCGAACGCTCTCGTAATAACTTTAAAATTGGTGCACCAGCATCTATGCCTTTAGAGATCGTATATGGCTTCGCTTATCTCAAAAAAGCAGCGGCTTACGCCAACTGTGAATTGGAGGTTTTATCTCAAGAAAAACGTGATTTAATCGCAAAGGTATGCGATGAGATTTTAGAAGGACAGCATAATGACCAATTTCCTTTGGTCATTTGGCAAACAGGTTCAGGTACGCAAAGCAATATGAATGTGAATGAAGTAGTTGCCAATAGAGCACATCAAATTTCTGGAAAAACTATTGGAGAAGGCGAAAAAACCATTCAGCCTAATGATGATGTCAATAAATCTCAATCGTCTAACGACACCTTTCCTACTGGAATGCATATTGCAGCCTACAAAAAAGTGGTCCAAACGACTATTCCTGGTGTTATTCAATTACGAAATACGTTGCATAAAAAATCTCTGGAATTTAAAGAAGTTGTAAAAATCGGTAGAACCCATTTAATGGATGCCACACCTTTGACTTTAGGTCAGGAATTTTCAGGTTACGTATCGCAATTGGATCATGGGTTAAAAGCATTGGAACATACATTAGCACATTTAAGTGAATTGGCTTTAGGAGGCACTGCTGTTGGTACTGGACTGAACACTCCAGAAGGATACGATGTTCTAGTTGCTAAATATATTGCTGAATTTACGGATTTACCGTTTATAACAGCTGAAAATAAATTTGAAGCCTTGGCCGCACATGATGCTATCGTAGAAACCCATGGTGCCTTAAAACAATTAGCTGTTTCCTTAAACAAAATCGCTAATGATATTAGAATGATGGCTTCTGGACCACGTTCAGGCATTGGAGAAATTATCATTCCTGCCAACGAACCAGGAAGCTCAATTATGCCAGGAAAAGTGAATCCAACACAATGTGAAGCCTTAACCATGGTTTGTGCACAGGTTATGGGTAACGATGTGGCTATTTCAGTTGGTGGAACTCAGGGTCATTACGAGCTTAATGTTTTTAAACCAATGATGGCCGCGAACATTTTACAATCCGCACAGTTAATTGGTGATGCTTGTGTAAGTTTTGAGGAGCATTGTGCTAGTGGTATCGAACCTAACCACCAAGTTATTAAGGAATTATTGAACAATTCTTTAATGTTGGTAACTGCTTTAAATACTAAAATCGGTTATTATAAAGCTGCGGAAATCGCAAATACTGCTCATAAGAATGGTACAACCCTAAAAGAAGAAGCTGTAAATTTAGGCTACGTTTCTGCTGAAGATTACGATGAATGGGTAAAACCTGAAAATATGGTAGGAAGCCTTAAATAACGATAAAACGCATTATAAGTTCGATGAAGTGCATTTTTTAGCGATAAATTACTATATTAGCATTGATAAATTTAAATAAATATGAAACATAAATTACTTTTTGGATTTGCAATGCTTAGTTGTTTTGCTTTTACTCAAACCACTTTTTTACCAAAAGTTAGTATTAATACTAATACCGGAGATGCTCCATACACCATCGCATCTGGTTTAATTGATGGAGATGCCCTACCAGATATTATTATCGGAACCAATTTAGGTAACACGCTTGAGTGGTATAAAAATAATGGGGACAACACATTTACAATTCAACCCTTAATATCTAATACTTTGGATGGCATTGGAGGTTTAGCCCTTGTAGATTTAAACAACGATGGTTTTTTGGATCTTTTAACCACAGCATACAATAATGATTCCGTTGCATGGTATCCAAATGATGGCACAGGAAATTTTGCGACCGAGACGATTATATCCAATAGTATTTTAGGTGCTTCAGGACTTGCTTTAGGAGATATCAATAACGATACTTTTCTTGATATAGCCGTAACTGCTTATGACGGAGACGAAGTGGTTTGGTTCTCTGGAAATGGAACGGGAAGCTTTACGCTAGAAGCAAATAAGATTGACGATACTTTAAATGCTCCTGGAGTGGTAAATATGAGTGATATTGATGGAGACGGAGATTTAGACGCCTTAGTTGCTACTGCTGTTTATTCAGGTGATGTCATCGAAATCTTTAGAAACGATTTAATTCCTGGTGGAACGGTGTCTTTTATAAAAGATGCAACTTCTGTAACTACTGGAAAAGTTGGAATGTTTAATGCCACTTTCGAGGATTTAGATGGTGATGCGAATCTCGATATTTTGGCAACAGAAGTTTCATATGGTGGTGGACCAACAGGTAATTTGTATTGGTTCGAGGATAATGGTTCTGGATTTACTGAAACTGTATTCACAACATCAATATCTAATCCTTCTGTCGCACAATTTAGAGATTTAGATAATGATGGGTTAAACGATATTGTTTTGAGTAGCGGAAGGAGTGGAACTGGTGCTGATATTGTTTGGTTTAAAAATAATGGTGCTGGTAGTTTTGACAGCGAACAGGTTATTGATGCCACACAAAGCCAAACCTTTGTATACGCAATTACCGATTTTGATATGGATGGCGATTTAGATATTGCGAGTTGTGCCTACAACGATGATGATTTGAATTATTTTGAAAACCAGAAAATTGTACTTAGTACACCAAATTCTGAACTTCAGGCAATTTCAATACATCCAAATCCCACTAAAGATGTTTTAAATTTTGAAGGCTTAAATGAAAGCATTAAAGTTTCGGTTTTTGATGTTTTAGGAAAACAAGTTTTAGAACAAACATTACATTTTGGTGAATCACTCAATGTTTCGGAATTAGCAAATGGGATATACACTATTCAATTGAATAATAAAATGACTTCAAAATTCATAAAAGATTAATAGAATTAAGTTTTTAAAGTTCTAAAAACGCTAGTAAATTTCTACTAGCGTTTTTTTTTGTTCAAAAAAATAGCAATCTTTACAAAAACACCAATCAATTATGTCTATTCTTATTACCAATATCAAACAGCTATTACAAGTCCACGATACTAATGTCACTATTTTAAAAGGAAAGGACATGAAAGCATTGTCCATTTTAGAAAATGCCTATGTTTATATTGAGCACGACACTATTATAGAATTTGGTGAAATGGAAGAATATAGCCCTATTGAAGCTGAAACAATTATTGATGCTACTGGGAAAATAGTTTTACCGTCTTGGTGCGATTCGCACACACACATTGTTTACGCAGGCGATAGAACTTCAGAGTTTGTCGATCGAATCAACGGCTTATCGTATGCGGAAATAGCCAGTAAAGGCGGCGGCATTTTGAATTCGGCAAAAGAGCTTCAAGACACTTCCGAAGATGAATTATATAGGCAATCCATAAAAAGATTAAACGAACTTATTGCCATGGGCACTGGTGCCATAGAGATAAAAACAGGTTATGGATTAACTTTGGAAGCCGAATTGAAAATACTTCGCGTTATCAAACGTATCAAGCAAGAGAGTTTGGCCAAAATTACACCAACTTTATTAGCTGCTCATGCTATTCCTGCAGAATTTCAATCTAAAAAACAGGATTATATAACATATATCACAGAAAAATTAATCCCGAAGGCTGCTGAGTTGCGCATTACTAATTACATTGATGTCTTTTGCGAGGAAGGCTATTTTGACATTAAAGATACCGAAGCCATTTTAGAAGCTGGAAAAAAATACAATCTAAGACCAAAAATACATGTAAACCAGTTTAATATCCTTGGAGGTGTAGCGCTTGGTGTCAAATACAATGCGCTTTCTGTAGATCATTTAGAGGAATTAAGTGATAAAGATATTGAAGCTTTAAAAGAAAGTGAGACCATTCCTGTTGCGCTACCAGGTTGTTCTTATTTTTTAAGTATTCCTTACACGCCTGCAAGAAAACTCATTGATGCCGGTTTACCAATAGCCATTGCCACAGATTATAATCCAGGTTCTGCACCTAGTGGAAACATGAATTTCATAGTTGCTGCGGCCTGTATAAAATTAAAAATGACACCTGAAGAAGCCATCAATGCAGCAACCGTTAACGGCGCTTATGCCATGGGAGTTAGTAATATGTACGGTAGTATTACTAGAGGTAAAAAAGCGAATCTCATTATTACAAAACCCATGAATCATTATAGTGAAATTCCTTATGCGTTTGCCCATAATCCCATTGAACAAGTAATTATTAATGGTCAACTTTTGGAATAAAAATCAATGTTGTGCGATAATAGACAAAAGACCGCTGCGCTTTTAGAATCAAGAACATAGTCAAGCTCTAAGTAACTGAGAAACAGAATTAAATAATTTTAGCATTTTTTTATAGTTCATTATCTTTAAAATATAAAGGTGTCTTAATTTTAATACGCTTAAAACCCTATTAAGTCTGTCAAGCAATAAACCTCAACTTTAACTGGACATTTATTAAAATAGTAAATCCAAAGGTTTACTCATTTAGAATTTAACCAAAAAAATCCAGAAGCGAACTTCCGGATTTTTATCCTATCAATCTGATATGCTTTTTTTTACTTCAATTCAAATTCTGAAGAAGAAACTAATGCTTTATCATTAAATACATTTATTTTGTAACGCCCTTTTTCGAATTTAGAATCTTCTAATTCACTAATGTATTCGCAAATGTTTAAGTTTCTATTTTCGTAATTAAAACGGCTAATTAAGCTGTAGTTTAATACTTGATCTTCAAATTCTATTTGGTCATTTGCACCTAGAACATTATTCAAAGGATCAATAACCTGAACATATAGTTCTTTATCTCCAGCTTCAGTTAACATATTTTTAGCAACAGTAAAACAAACTTTAATCTTATCACTTCTGGTTGCACGTTCCGTTGGAATTTGTTTTCCACTGCGTCTTTCAATAACACCCATTCCTACTAAACCTACAGTTTGCAACGCAGCTGCATCTTTCACAACAGTTGCCAATTCCGTATTTTGTACCAATAGAGAATCTGTAAACATCGTGCGCTCTGCTAATTGAACATTGGTACTATCTAAAGAGGTTGCCAAGTATTGGTTTTCAACCTTTAAACGGTCATTTTCAGTTAAAAGAATGTCCATTTCTTCTTGTAATGCCATGTATTTCTTTTTATATCTCCATAAGCTACCAACGCTATTTTGAGATACTTTAAGAGAATCCATCAAACCTTCAATGCGTTCTCTAGCTGCAATAAGATCTTGATTTGTAACTTCGCTCTCAGCAATAGCCTCATCATAATCTTTAGCCATATTGTTGAGATCATTCATTACTTGTTGTTTCTCACTAACTAATAATTTTTCATTTTCTTGCTTTTCGCTGTAAAGCTTAGACGTGTAAAATGCAGTTCCTAAGAATAAGACTAGTAAAATTCCTAATCCTACTTTTAGACCTGTACTTGATTTTTGTGAACCTTCCATAAATTGTTTGGTTTTAAGTATTGTTAATAGTTGTTTTTAAATTTTTATTTGAGGTTAAAATAATTAAATAAAACTGTACTTTTATTCTATTATTCAAATTATATCCAAATGCATCATCTTATTTTATTTTCAGAAAAAGAAAAACAACAGCTTTTAAAGAAACGAAAAGGCGAATCAAAATTTGGAGAACATATTCAGTTAGTACCTAACCTCACTAACATATACGATTCAATTGTTAATTTAGACGTTGACTATGTTGTTTTCGGTATCTGTGAAGATATTGGAGTTTATGCAAATCACGGAAAAACAGGAACTTACAAAGCTTGGGAGGCAACTCTAAAAATTTTGTTAAACATACAGAGCAATAGCTTTACAAATGCTAATCGTGTTTTAATTCTCGGTCATTTGGACTATACGGAAGCGCGAGAGACGTTGCTCAAATTAAACACCTCGAAAAAGAAACAACTTTCGAAGGTTAGGTATTTTGTAGAAACAATAGATAGCGATGTTAGCCATATAGTGTCTACAATTGTTAAGGCGGGAAAAGTTCCGATTATCATTGGTGGAGGCCACAACAACGCCTATGGTAATATTAAAGGTTGTGCTTTGGCTAACAATGGAAGAATAAATGTGGTTAATTTTGATGCACATTCAGATTTTAGAGCAGAAGAAGGGAGACATAGCGGCAATGGTTTCAGTTATGCATTTGCTGAAGGGTTTTTGAAGAATTACTTCATATTTGGATTGCACGAAAACTATACCTCAGATAATTTATTTAAGACGCTGAAAAAGATAAAAAATCTGAAGTACGCTACCTATGAAGCACTAGAAGTCAGAAATGAAACAGATTTTAATGCTGAATTAAAAATGGCATTGGAACATGTTGCCGAAAAACGATTTGGAATTGAAATAGATTGTGATGCCATAAAGAATATTCCAAGTAGCGCAATGACACCTAGTGGTTTTAGTGTAAAACAAACACGACAATTTGCAAATTACTTTGCTCAGCATGAAAATGCTATGTATTTACATGTCTGCGAAGCTTCACCAACCAAGAAAACAGCAAACAAGGTTGGAAAACTTATTACGTATTTAATTACAGATTTCATTAGAGCACATGGCAATTAGAATCATTGATTTCAAAACACAATATGCCAAAGTCTTTTACGATTTGAATATAGAATGGTTAAAAACCTTTTTTTATGTCGAACCCTTCGATGAAGAATTATTAAGCAAACCAAATAAATATATTATTGAGAAAGGTGGTTTTATTTTCTTCGCCATGAAAAATGAAGAGGTCGTTGGCACGGCTGCTCTAATCCCAACCGAAAATCCTGAAATTTTAGAATTAACCAAAATGGCGGTATTACCCAAAGAACGTGGACAGAAAATTGGACAACTACTTCTACAACATTGTATTGATTTTGCTAGAGCTAAAAAATTAGAAGGACTACTCCTCTATTCCAGTACAAAATTAGAAAATGCAATCTACCTGTATAGAAAATATGGATTTAAGGAATTGGTACTTGAAAAGGACAGTCCTTATGTTCGTTCTGATATTAAAATGATGCTGGAATTTTAATCAATTATGATAATTTCGCCCTTCCACCTCAAAATCTTCTGGTACTAAATAATCTTCAATAATTCGTTCTTTATTGCCGAACTGTTTATGTCTAAAACTGACTATCATAAGCGTATCCGAAAGATCTTTAATTTTAAGGAACTTATAATCATTTTCTATATGCATTAAGGTTTTTATTTGGTCGCCTTTTAACTTGATATAAGCACCATTTTCATTTGAATAAAAACTCCAATTGACATTTAAAGATTGACCACAATCCGTATTCGATCCATTATTGTCTGTGGTTGTACCGTCCGTATTATAAGTTACACGATATGAGAGAAAACAATCTCCCATATTCATACGGTAACTATCATTATAGCGTTTTGCAAGTTTCCATGTTTTAGACGAATCTTTTGTAAGAAAAGTATTGGCATTATCAGGTAGGTTAAATTTTTCTGAATCGCATGATGACATTAAAATTGCAACTATAATTAAGAGGATATAGAATTGCAGTTTCATATTAATTCCCCACAGCTTTCAAAGAATCCAACTGACGTTGTAATTTTTCTATTTGCTCAGAATTATCTTCAACCTTTGGAATTCGCGTTAAAGAATCCATTTGTTGTTCCATAATGTCTTCATCCTTTGGCGCTTCATTGTAGTAATAACCAATCCCTTCACTAGATCGCCAAGCTTCGTTGAGTTGATTGTATACTTCTTGATCCCAAGTGCTTGGATGTTTGACGTCTATCCAAATGACATCTCTGTATTCGCTATCAATCAATACCAAATCTGGTGTAGCAGAACCATCAAATTGCTGGGCATCCGTAGAACTGATGGAAGAAATAGTACCTAAGAAAAACATGCGCTTTCTACCTGCAATATCTTTTATATAAGGTCTGAACTCCACTGGTGTACTCGCATTCCAGTCGTACTCTTTTCTAGATTCCTTAACTTTTAAAGGCATCGCAGAGACTCCTGCATACCCTTGTTTTTTGGTCGCATGATCGTAATAATACATTTTATCCGTTCCATCTGCTGGAATAAAAACACTATAACTTAAACTGGTACGCTCATTACCAACAGGTTCTAAACCAAACCAATGATACAAACCACTATAGGCATCAGAATTTGAGCCTGCAAAATCAAAATCCGTAACATATGGTTGTTGGTTTTGGTCTTTTGGCATCAATGGAATTTTTACTGCTGTTTCCATATTCCAAGGTAAGGGATCGCTAAAACCACCTAGGAATTTCAAGGATTCGGCTTGTAATTGTGAAACCTCTTCTGCTAATGTGTTTTGCTTCATTAAAAATGGATAATTTTTGATCTCGTCTGGACTTACAAAAGTACCCTTGCCAATTGTGATACGTTCCATATAATCATTAAAATCGTGTTCACCATTATCGATAATCATAACACCGCCAAACGAAGGATACGGAAAAAAGAAGCCTTTCCATTTAATTAAACTAACCACTTCTACCCAATTACCAGCGTCATTCTTCATATAAAACGTATCGCTTGGTTCATAATTAAAGAGCATCCATGGATTGAAACGTTGCACGACCGCATTATATGTGTTTCTACTAAATTTTAAGGATTCGCCTATAGAAAACGTTACATCAATTCTATTTTCATTGGAAAATCTTGGGAAAGGTGTGGTACTACTTACCGAAAACACTTCTTCGGTGTTATCGCTAATACGTTGCATCACATACTTTTCACTTGGCTGAATCGCCATGGTCCATTTATTCTCAGTTCCGATTCTTACCAAATGTGGCAACGACACATCTTTAGTCTCACCGACGCTTTCGTTGGCCATGGAAAAGATATTTCTTAAGGGTTGAATCCGTTCATTTTGCGTTAATGGCAACTCATTGATTTCAACTTTGTTCAAACTGTTGAAAACATTATAAGTTTTCATATAATCGTACATTTTGTAATGCCAACCGATGACATACAGGATGCCAAAGAAAATAATAAGCAAGGCTAAAATCCCTAATCGTGTTCCTGTACTAGCACTTTTTCTAAATTTTCTTAATCCCAAAATAAGAATCAATAAACTCACTAAAATGATGAAAATATACTTACGCAGAAATAGCAATAACGGTTGGTAATCGTCCCTAAAAAAGAACAGTAACACTAATAATAACAATGCGACGAAAATGGTAATTCGTTTTTGTTTTCCTCCTTTGTTCCAGTATGATTTTATCATATTTGATTTTTTGTCATTCTGAACTTGATTCAGAATCTTAAACTTTTTTATTAATGAAATCTTGAAATAAATTCAGGATGACACGTTTTGTCACATCAATCCCTTATCCTTCAAACGCTCCCTTGCGCTTTTTTCGTTCATTTTCTTTTCTGGCTCGTTTTCAATTTCTTTTTTAGCTTCTTCAACTGCTTTATTGTCCTTGTTTTTTAAATCTTCCAAAAAGTCCTTCCCTTTTTCAACGACATCATCTAGTTTGTCCTCGATAGAACCACTTTGTGCTTCGATGACTTCAGAAGATGAAATGATAAAACTAGCGATATAGGTTCCAAAAAGCGTACCCACAGCGAAAGATGCAAATGCAGAAACACCATTATAACTATTGAATACAGCAATTGGTGTTAGAAACTCTACAATTAATGCAGCAACCAAAACTAAGGTTACCACAAAAATAATTCGTGGTAAAAGTGATTGTTTGTAAACAAAGCCTTTTGGATTATCCTGACTCATTTGTAGCTCTTTGCTATTGACCATTTTGTTCAAAAAACGATACACTCCATTTCCGTTGGATTCTCTCCAATAGAGAAAAATTCCGAATAATATGGCTGCTATGAATATGACGAGTTCTATTCCCATGGTTTTTTAAAGTTAGAAGTTGGAAGCACGAAGTTTGCTTATTACTTTTGATTAATATTTTAGTTTTTGTCATTCTGCGCTACGACGCAGAATCCATTAATAATTCCAATCTTTAGATAAATCGATCCAATTTATATTAGCCTCTTCTATTAAATCGATTTTCCATTGCCTATTCAAGTTTTTTAATTGTTTTTCTCTCTTAATAGCGTCGTTAACATATTGAAAAGATTCAAAGTACATCAATTTATTTAAATTATATTTAGACGTAAAACCTTCGACAAGTTTATTTTTATGCTCATTCATTCTTCGTTCTAAATCATTTGTTACACCAATGTATAAAGTTCCGTTTTTCTTTTTAGACAAATTATAAACATAGTATTGGTGGTAATTCCCTTTCATTTTAATAGATTCCGCATCAAGTGCGGAATGACAGCAATTATAAAATTAGTCTAAAAAACTTAAATATTGTTACGAATCCTATCAATAACCCAATCCTTAAACGAATCCTCCCAAGTTTCGTAGCTTTTATAAAACTGCTCCTTATCATACCAATACAAGAACAACACATCCTTTGGAGCAATGTTAATGAGCAACTTATGAATTAAATCCCGATGCATAGAAGACAACGATGAATGTGGTTGATGCAAAGCAAAATAAAAAGATTGATCTACGATATCCTCAATTTTATAGGCGTTACTTCTTTCTAACTTTTCAAGATATATTTCGACGCTCATGACCAGCTTTCTGGCATTTATGTCTATTTTGTTTAAATAGCTTTTAAATAACACGTTATCGTTCAAAATAGCTGCAATTGGATGCTCTGTATCTTTTAAGAACTGTGCTAATTCGTACTTTTTGATTCGGTCATAATTTGGTGTGTTAACTATGTGTTCCAAATCGCACTCTATAATGATATAATCCTTAAGTTTATCAATTAATTCTGGTTGTTCAATATGATAAATCAGCACATCGTGAATGGTATCCTTAATAGCTTCTTTATAATATTCCTTACTTTCGAAAATAACAATCGGTTTAATAAAATCCCTCAGCAGATACACACCATCAAAAGCTCTGGTAAAGAAAGAACCTGTTGAAAAATGTAAAGG
Source organism: Winogradskyella schleiferi (assembly GCF_013394655.1). Lineage (NCBI taxonomy): Bacteria > Pseudomonadati > Bacteroidota > Flavobacteriia > Flavobacteriales > Flavobacteriaceae > Winogradskyella > Winogradskyella schleiferi. Next base: position 1,320,243 of record NZ_CP053351.1, on the reverse strand, counting down.
ATGTAAACTTAAATCCCTGTCTCGTAAATCGCCATAAGTTTTAGCGGAATCCAATAATTGTTGATGGATACCTTCGTCAATAAAATTGTTACCTGTATTAAATTTATCAACTAAGTGTAATTGATCTTTCTGAATTTTCTCTAAATTGTCTATAAGCCTAAAGGTGATATTGACATTATCATATTTTAAAATATCTAAAGGTTCATAAAACACATCGATATTCTGATCAAAATCAATACAAATGGCTGAATCCCTAGTGATATCATTTATTTTTTGTCCATGTGTTCTAAATATGTGTTGCATCATTTCCTTATCAAAAGAATGAAACGGTAAATACACAGGTTTTCCTTTTTGCAAAGGTGAAATGATGATGCCATGCGGATTCGCATCGCCATGATTTAGGTATTGGGTATTCTTCTTTTCTTCTGCAATCTCTGGACTCCAACCTATGCCGTCAATGAAAAAAGAGGTGAGCTTGGTTTCCGTAAAACCTAGAGTTTTTAAGCACTTGTTGTAACGCTCAACCAACTTTCCGCTGATGGGTATGAGTTCACTTCGGTATAAATTTGCTTGTTTTAGTTTTTGCATCTTGTTGCAACCTTTCGATTTCGCTCAAGATAAATTTCAGCGATAATCTTATTTTTAAATTATTTTGACACGAATTTCACTAATTGTTACGCTGAGATTCACATAGTCTCACAGAGAAATTGATGTGCCGTTATATCATTAAAATTTTATTAATTTGGACATATTGCAACAACATAATTGTTTTTGCATCAATAATTTTCTCATTTGTAATCATTTCTAAAGCTTTTGAAAATTGAAATTCCAACACCTCAATTTCTTCATCTTCACTTTCTACGCCTCCTCCTTTAGCCACTTTCATACTTTCGTCATAGTCGGCAATGAATAAAAACATTTTTTCCGTTAACGCGCCTGGTGAGGTATAAGCCGTTAACACTTGTTTGGCAGCCTTTATTCTATAACCGACTTCTTCTTCGGTTTCCCTAATCACGGTTTCTAAAGCACCATCATTGTTATCAATAGCTCCTGCACAAACTTCTATGGACATGCCTTCTTGCTCATTGACCTCATAAATTGGCATTCTGAATTGTCGCGTTAAGATTACTGTTCCTTTTTTAGAATTATACAATAAAATTGCAGCACCATTACCACGATTATAAGACTCTCTCGACAATCGTTTCCATTCGCCATTTTTGAATTGATAATCGTAATCAATTCGATTTAGTGTTGCCCATTCTTTTGAGAGGGTTGTTTTTTTTATGTTTTTTAGTTTTGACACGGTTTTCATGGATTTTCACGAATTATTTTTAAATCTAAAATCTTCAATTGTTAATCGTCAATCTCTTTTCCCAAACTGTTCCCTAGCCTCTGTCTCAATATTTAATTGATTCACTCTAGCATCCACTTTACGTTTAAAATCTGTATCTGCGATGGTTGCTACATTATCTAAATAACGAATGACTTCTTGTCTTCTAATATCTGAAAAATTTAAACCTTTCATGTTCGATTTCATTAATTCTTGAAGCATATGAAACTTGGTTTCGTAATTCTTTTTGAAATATAGTTCAGGATTCTCAAACCAGTCTTTTTCCAAATCGAAATCGGTTAATCGTAAAGAAATTGCAGATTGAATATTACGCACATCCCTTGATGAGAAAAATGGAAATATCTTCTGAATCTCTTTATATAAGGCTGCATAGAACATGTGATCGTTAGTTTCATGAAGCTTTTCAACTTTATCAAAAGTTTCATGTACACGTTCTTCGGAAGGCTTTTCAACCAAATTGAGAATATCTCCCATACTTTTTGCCAAACCTTGATCGGACAAGTATTTATAGGTTTCAGGATCGTCCATGTTTACAAAATCTGGCAAAGTATTTTGTAATTTTCGCCACCAAATATAGTCTTGATCTACGAAATCGTGCTCAGTTCGTGCGCCATCAATTTTAAATCGACCTTGAACACGTGAGATTACCGCTTTATCTAACATTTCAGGTAAATTGGTAAATAAGCCTATAGAACTGTTCCCATAATTTACGGCATACGCGCCTTCTGTATATCTTAAAAACACACCTATCACTTCCTTCACTCCTGCGGAAACACCTTGTGCTGTTCGTTCTTGAAGATTATTTTCGGCATCATCTATTGGTGCAAAAATCAATTTAGTAGGATCTTGTAAAGGTTTCATCCACTCCACCATTTTTTCGGCAGAACCACCTTGAAATGTAGATATTAACGTATCTGGCATGGGATGAAACAAGAAGGGAATATCCAAATTATCGGAATGTTCTTTAAGTCTTGTTGCAATGGCAGCAATCAACATACTTTTTCCGGTTCCTGGAATCCCATAACCCATAAAAACAGGCATAAAACCACCCAATTCCTGAAACGGATTTTTCTGGGCTTCAAAATCGTAGCTCAACATTCGTTCCGTTAAACGACGAGCAAAATGTTTAGCATCTCGGTTTCCTACAATTTGTTCGAATTGAATTTTGTTGAATTCGATACTTTTTGCTGTACCTTGAAATACGTTTTCCCAACCTGAAACTGCAAAATCTGAATTTTCTAACTTATAAGTTCTATCTACTATGGTTTCCGTGTACTCTAAACTGCTTTTGCGTAATTGAATTTCATCAATCAAAGCTTCAAAATAAACCACGGTAAAATCTATGACATCTTTATCGGATTTGATGATTTCAGGATGGCCTAGATACTTATCATAATAAAACAACTGACACGAAACTCCTTTTAAAGGTGTCATAAATGAAACTTCTGGAATGCCAGCAAATTTCTGTTTCATAACCGATAAATCATCTGAAGCATGTGGTTTTAAATCGTGTAAAACTTTATAAGCCGTGGCGAATAACATAAATGCCGTCGCTGTGTGCATTTTGCTTTCGTATTCACGTTTTCCAGAGCTATCCAAAGCAGATTTATTTTCGCTTAAACTCGATAAACCAGAAGCATCATAATAAGAATCCTTAATCCAAATACCTAAGGTTAAGCCTTCTTGAACAGCAAACAGCGTGTGATTTAATTTTACAGGAAGCGCAACAGATTCTGGCAATAAACGTTTCTTTAAAGCTAAAATGGTCTTGGAAACCGAAGTGACATTAACATTACTTCCATTAGTCGCTCTAGACAAATACAGTAATATAGATTCGTCCTTGGCATCATTATCTTTGTTTTTTGCACGTTGGCTTTGTTCCCATTGAATGGATTTCAGATAGGATGTTGCTTCATCGCGAAGCATATCTAGTTCGTTTTGTTTTATGGGGAATGTTGAGTTGTGTTCCATTTATTGAGTTTTCAGTCTCAGTCGCAGTAAACAGTTCCTCACTGTGCACTGAATATTATCTCTAAAACTGTTTGTTATTAATATTTAATTTAGCCGCAATATTGAAAACTGTGACTGCGACTGAAACTTATTTCGTTTTAAGTTCAGAAATCTGAATAGGACCTTGTGCCAATTTATTCATAACTTCCGGTGTTTTATTGTAAAGCAATTGTATGATTCTATGTGGTGCAAATACAAAGCGTTCCCTATACATTGCATCCCATTTTTGAAACGTTCGTTTACTAAAAAAACCACCTTCCTTAAATTCATTACCTGATTTTAATTCATCTATTTTAAATGAAATAGCATACGATTCCAATGGAATTTCTTTGTTAGCTATGCCTTGTAAAATAGCATGCGTCACTTTGTTTTCGTCTTTGGCAAACACATTGTGAATTGGTCCTAAATCGACACGTTTTATTAACTTTGGCAAAACATCAGGTAAACGCTTATCTATTCCGTAAGCCATAGTATCTAAAGACATTTCTCTATCGGCTACCGTTTTTAGTGCTGAGTATATTTCGTCACGCTCTTTTTGAGGATCTTTTCCATCGTAATTGAAATACATGTAACAGATAAATGGTCTGTTATGCGATACATCATAAAAACTCCAACTTACCAAATGCTCGGCAGGCGAACCCTCTGGAGCTTCTATAATTTTACCTTGTACAAAACGATTAAAAATATATTCTTTCTTGGCCGATGTATAATAGACTATGGAAGCTGCTTGAAAGAGTTTCCGTTTAGTAATCGGTTCTTTTTTTCGCATCAGCGTATCTAAAAACTCATCTTTTAAAGTATTTACATCAGTAAGTTTACCTAAGTAATCTTCACGTAATGCTAAATCGTTGAATAGATATCGGAATTCTAAATAATTAGGAAAACTGGAATCTGTTAGATCGACCTTCATGTTTTCCTCATCGTCATACATGTATTTTACACGCATGGCCTCAATGGAATACAACAATAAATCACAATATTGCTTAAACAAAAGCACTTCTTGCGCGTTCAGGATTTGCTTTTGTTGAACCGCAACAATGAGTTCCTTTAATGAAAAATCTATCATTTTGTGATAGAACACATATTGTTCTTTAGAGTCTAATATTGCTGAGTCTAATGGTGTTACGATCATTTTAGTGTTCAGTTGGCAGTATTCCGTTTGCAGTATGCCACGAATACCTTAAAAGTATTATTTAAAAAAATTAATGAATATCTAATATATCCACAGTATTTAGTGACATTTTAACTGCCAACTGAATACTGTAGACTGCAGATTATTTTTTTATCCTAACAGATCATCCTCATTAGCTTCTGGTTTTGGTTCGCCTGTCGGTTCTCCTTTTCCATCACCAGATGGTGCATTAGCGTCTGCCTTGTAATATTCGTCAAAAATTTCTTTCATGTCAATACCATACCGATCAGCAAAGTTTTTCTGAATTTCTGCATCTTTCGTTCTGATCTCGCCTAAAGCTTCAGCGTAACTTCCGTAAACGCCTTGCATCACTTTTTCGTGAACTGGAATATTATCCATCATTTCCTGACGTGCTTTAGCACTTGCTGTATGCATTGCTGCCAGCGTTTCGCCAATATGCTCATCGGTTTTAACACCTAAATGCTCTAAAATAGCCGCGAATTCTTGATCTGTTCTCGCTTTTAAAGCCACCACATAACCATCGTAATACTTCAAACGCTCGTCAGTATCTGACTTTAGTTTTGCGCGGTGCGTTTGTAAATTACTACGTAACGAGGTCAAAACTTTGATAGTAAGATTGTGCTTGTGTACAAAGCTGTCTTTTGAAGCTGCCAAAGTGGTATAGGCATTTTTAAGTCCTTCTAGCTCCTCAACCTTCTGCTCTAAAGTGGTTACTTTTTCTAAAGCTTCAGAATATTCAGTAGATTGTTTGTCCGCCACCTCTTCCAATGCCTGTCTGGCTTGTTTCAAAAGTGCGTATTGTTCTTCGAGCTTATTTTCAACTTCTTTCTTTTTCTCAAGTGCTTTTGTATGATTCTTAGAAGCTTCTAAAATGGCAGTTTTTAGACTTTCTTCAACTTCCTTAATTTCGATTTCCCTATCTTTTAGTCGCTTGATTGCCGCCTGACTCTTAAATGACAATTCATTTAACAAGGTCTGCACATCAGCAGTTTCAATACGTTGCTGGAACATCGCTTTCGCCTTGTTATCTGAAGCATCACGTTCTTTTTGTGCATTTTGAAGCTCTTGCTCAGCATCCCTGATTTTGCTTTTTCGTCCCCAAAGGTTGTTCCACCATGTGTCTGGTTTGTTTTTGGCGTCTTCGAGTTCAACTTTAGCACGTTCCAAACGTTTTACAGCATCATCTATTATTTTTTGCTCCGCAGCGTTTAAGGCTGAAAAGCCTTCGAACATAATACCGACTTCATCTTGATAATCCGTTAAGTCTTTTATGGCGTCTAATAGCGTAGTTCTATCTTTTTCGGCCATGTCCACCACATTATCCAATGTGGCATTTAAAATTTTCTGACGACTTTCAGGATCATCTTCTTGAGCCAATTTTGACTTCATTTGGTCAATGGCTTTTCCCCAATTTACATCTACTTTTTCAGTTTTTTCGTTGGAATTTGTTTCTAATAAATCAAAATCATCAGACATATTTTTAGCGTGTTATTAAGTTGAACAATTTTAGGATAACAATTTCGGTAAATTTTTGAGACTACAAAAGCATTACTCACTAAATTATATGTAGTTATATCTTTGACTTTGTTACATTATTACTATTATTTTTTTTTAGGGAATTAACATTTATTGAATACCGAATTGAGGAAAACTCCATTTCAAATCAGAAAACGATTATTAACAATTAATATGTTAAATATCGATTTGCAAACAAATCGACAAATGTTGAATTTTACTTAAGAACACTGTGTTTTATCGAATATTTACAACGGTTAATCGGTAAAATTGTAGATTAAAAATGGTAAATATTTTAAAATTAAGTATTTAACATTAAGTTTTTTTCTATCTTAGCAATCCAGAACCCAATTCTAAAGACGTAAATTATGTTTAAAAACCTGCTTACCAAAGCATTGATCGTGACAACTACGCAACTTACCATGATTTTAATCGCTGTAGCGTCTATATTTTTAGTTTTTATTCTTATAGCCATTGTGAAGATGTATAAATTAAAAGCTGAAAACAAGAAATTAATGCAGACCAATGCTTATAAGGATTATGAAGATTCTGATGAAGATATTCCCAGTGGACATCTCTATGGCGATAACTAAATCACTTATGTCATTGATTTCTTCAGTTTCATCAGAAATTTTTAAAAATTGACCTACTAAAACAATCATCAATATTTTGTTAATTGGATTTATTGCCACTATTATTTTATACGTATTTCAATTTTTAAAAATTAAACAAACATACACCCCATAGAAAACAAACCTTAAAAATATTTACCAACAGAAAAAGCCAGCAAAATTGCTGGCTTTTTCTGTTTAAAATCGCTTAATTTTATCTCACCAATTTTTTATACTTAATTCGTTTCGGCATCAAATCACCACCCAAACGTTTCTTCTTATTTTCTTCGTATTCACTGAATCCGCCTTCAAAGAAATAGACTTGTGAATTGCCTTCAAAAGCTAATATGTGCGTACAGATTCTATCCAAAAACCATCTGTCGTGACTAATCACAACGGCGCAGCCAGCGAAGTTCTCCAAACCTTCTTCCAATGCTCGTAATGTATTCACATCTAAATCGTTAGTTGGCTCATCTAAAAGTAATACATTACCTTCTTCTTTTAAAGTCATTGCTAGGTGCAAACGGTTACGTTCACCACCAGACAGTAGTTTTACCTTTTTATTTTGCTCACCTCCAGAGAAATTAAACCGACTTAAATAGGCTCTGGAATTGACTTCCTTTCCACCCATCATTACCAACTCTTGTTCGTCACTAAAGTTTTGCCAAATCGTTTTTTCTGGATCAATATTAGAATGTTTTTGATCCACATAGGCAATCTTCGCCGTTTCCCCTACTTTAAATTCGCCTTTATCAGGTGTTTCCTCACCCATAATCATTCTGAATATTGTGGTTTTACCAGCTCCATTTGGACCAATAACACCTACAATTCCTGCTTGTGGAAGGTTGAAATTTAAATCATCATATAATAATTTATCTTCATATCCTTTAGCAACACCAGAAGCTTCAATAACATTAGTTCCCAATCGTGGTCCATTTGGAATATAGATTTCCAATTTTTCGTCAAGTTGTTTTTGATCTTGACTCATCAGTTTATCGTAATTCTTTAAACGTGCTTTCTGTTTGGTTTGTCGTCCTTTGGCACCTTGACGTACCCAATCTAGCTCACGTTCTAAGGTCTTTTGACGTTTAGAAGCCGTTTTACTTTCCTGAGCCATACGTTTTGATTTTTGATCTAGCCAAGACGAATAGTTGCCTTTCCAAGGAATCCCTTCACCTCTATCGAGCTCTAAAATCCAACCAGCCACATTGTCCAAGAAATATCTATCGTGTGTTACGGCAATGACAGTTCCTTTATATTGTGCTAAGTGATGCTCTAACCAATGCACCGATTCCGCATCCAAGTGATTGGTAGGCTCATCCAATAATAAAACATCTGGTTCTTGCAATAATAGACGACATAAGGCCACGCGACGACGTTCACCTCCAGAAAGTACACCAATTTTCTTATCGCCATCTGGTGTGCGTAAGGCATCCATGGCAATTTCTAATTTGGTGTCCAATTCCCAAGCATTCGCCGCATCAATTTGATCTTGCAATTCCGCTTGACGATTCATGAGCTTTTCCATTTTATCGGCGTCGCTATAGACTTCTTCTAAACCAAACTGATCATTAATACTATTATATTCATCCAAAATGGCAACGGTTTCAGCGGCACCTTCTCTCACGACTTCCATTACCGTTTTATCGTCATCCAATTGTGGTTCTTGTTCTAAATACCCAACGGTATAACCTGGTTGAAACACCACATCACCTTGATAGTTTTTATCTACTCCGGCTATTATTTTCAGTAAAGTGGATTTACCTGAACCGTTAAGACCGAGTATTCCAATCTTAGCGCCGTAAAAGAAACTTAAATATATATTCTTTAAAACTGGTGTGTTTGCACCTTGAAAGGTCTTTGTGAGACCAGACATTGCGAAAATTACTTTTTTATCGTCAGACATAATGATTTACGATTTTTGATTTACAATTTTTGATTTGAGCGTGATTGATTACTTTACTGCAACTGGGACTGAAAACTAATTTAAAAACTTCCTTTTGTTTTATTTTTACGACTTACAAAAATTAAAATACTTGCTTTGCAAAGTATCTATTTTAATTTTTATAAGCCACCCTTTGCTTGGGTTTTAAACTCTTCCTTTTAATGCATTGAAAACCCATGCAATACAAAAAAAGCCACCTCCAACGGCAGCAAATCCCCAACCTGCAACATCATCATATCGAAATGCGCCTAATGCAATTAAGCCACATCCTACAAATATCATAATCCATGTAGCCCAAGACAGTACTGTATTTTTGTTCATTGCCATATTCAATCTTAGTTTTATTAGTTAGTTAAATACAAATATCGCATTTTAAATAAAAAAAACACCACAATTTGTGATGCTTCTATTATAAAACATTTGAAATTTATAAAGTCATCATAGGAACTTCGATCAATAATAATTCGCAATCCGATTTTGATTTTATATTAAAACTTTCAGCTTCTGAAACACCAATGGCATCCCTAGTATCTAAAGTTTCACCTTCTATTTCTACTTTTCCAAAAATGCTCAAAACATAAACACCTTGATTTTCATTTGCTATAACATAATCAAAGGTATTGCCTTCTAATAAATCAATTCTTGAAATTTTTACATCTTGATGAATTTTTAAACTGTTTTCATTTTCATCTTCAAAGGAAGTCACTAAGGTTTGAAGTTTTCCCTTTCGATCTTCATCTTTAAACATCTTTTGGTCGTAACGCGGTTGAACATTTCGCTTTTGGGGAATGATCCAAATTTGAAACAAACTTAAATGTTCATCAGAAGATCCATTAATTTCAGAGTGTTGTACGCCTGTTCCTGCTGACATCACTTGAACTTCTCCAGGAACTACGGGTTGCCAATCATTATTCATATTATCGCGATGTTTTAGAACGCCTTTTAATGGAATAGTTATAATTTCCATATTTTCATGAGGATGTGTACCAAAGCCCATTTTTGGTGCAATGATATCATCATTTAGGACTCTTAACGCTCCAAAATGAACGCGTTCAGGATTATTCCAACTGGCGAAACTAAAAGAATGGTTGGCCTGCAACCATCCATGGTTAGCAAATCCTCTGCTTTCTGCTTTGTGTATTATTTTTTTCATATTAATTTTATTTTCTTAAAATCGAGAAGCTCTTGTTTATTTTATCAATACTACCTACAAGAGTTTAAAGGCCTTGCAGGTCAGTCAATCTTAACGCATTTTGTCCAAAAGATTACTCAATAGCTCTGCCTCATCTTCATTTAAATTTTTGAGCAAATCTTTATTTAGGTCTTTTGGTATTGCCTTCAATAATTCCACTCCTACTTTAGTAATTACAATCTTTACGACGCGTCGATCATTTTCAGAAGGCAAACGCTCTATTAGATTTTTAGCGCAAAGCTTATCCATTAATCGTGTTGCGTTTGGCGAACGTTCTAACATTCTATCTTTAATCGTTTGAACTTTTATTGGCTCGCCTGCCCCTTTTAAAATTCTAAGAATATTGTACTGCTGTGGTGATATTCCGAAAGGTTTAAAAAATTCGTTTTGAGCGCTTGTAATCCAGTTGGCTGTATAAATAACATTCAACAATGCCTTAACTCGATTATTCTCAAAGCTTGAATTGATATCTTTTACTAAATTTCCCATTTGTTTAGTCCTCAGTTCCCCATTGTCCTTCGCACATTTCCCCTAAGGGAAAAATTGACAGTCTTCAGTAAGCAGTTAAGATTGCTAACTTTCAATCTTAAGTCATGCGTTTTTTGTCTTAAATATTAAGTCTTTTTCTTTATACTATTGTTTTTCGTCTTTCTTCTCATTTCGCTAAGACAAAACCAGCTATACCTTGACATCATTGTACTTATCCGTTCTTGACAGTACTTTTTTGGCATATGGACAACTTGCTGATACATGTATGCCTTTTTTTCTTGCAAAAGTAACAACCGCATCAATTAATTTTTCCCCAAGACTTTGACCTCTGTAATTATCATCTATTTCAGTATGGTTAATGTCGATGATATGATCTTTTACATATACATAAGTGCTTTCCCCAACTTCTTTCCCTTCATCTAAAAGATAAAATCTATTTCTATTTGTAGTTTCTTCATGTTTTAATTCCATAATTAAAGACTGTTTTTTAATTTTTTTACTTCTTTTAATAATGCTTTATTTAATTCGTCATTTGTAAGTTTTCCTTCTGAAAAATTATCACCAAAAGATGGTAACGAAAACTGACCAACTATATGCGCATCATGACGGGGAAAACGCTCTAATGCCATTTCTAAAACCGACTGTCCGCCTCTCGCTCCAGGCGCCGTTGCCATTAACAACATAGGCTTACCTAACCAGTTTTTCTGTTCAGCCCTGGACAGCCAATCAAATAAATTCTTAAATACGGCAGCGTATGCTCCATTGTTTTCTGCTAATGAAATAATAATGCCATCTGACTTTTTCAATAGATCTAAAAATTTGGTAGCATTCTCAGGTATGCCTTCTTTCGCCTCCAAATCCTTGCTGTAGATTGGTAAATCGAAATTATTAAGATCTAAAACTGTAGCTTGAGTATTCTCAACAAGCGAAGCTGTATAAGTCGCTAACTGCTTATTAATTGAATCTGAACTATTACTGCCTGCAAAGGCTATGATTTTTTTCATATGTATTTTTTTTGAATTATAAATTTACAATTAAATAATTTATATTCCAAGGAATATAATTCCATGTATTATATTTTAACAAAACATTCACTTTCGCAACATCGATTCGTTTTGTAAATTCGTGCAAAAGAAAGACAAGTTATAATCTCAAAATATGCCCACTTTCGTGGGCCGTAAAATATGGATATCAAATTCAACCAAAACGAAGACCACAATAAACTTTTAGTCTCCGATCTTAAAAAGCGTTTCGCTCAAGTCAAATTAGGTGGTGGCGAAAAAAGTATTGAGAAACATCATGCCAAAGGTAAAATGACAGCTCGCGAGCGTATTAATTATCTTTTAGACCCAAAAGCCAAATCCATAGAAATTGGTGCTTTTGCTGGAGAAGGCATGTATGAACAATATGGTGGTTGTCCATCTGGAGGTGTTGTTGTAAAAATGGGCTACATTAAAGGTAAACAATGTATTGTCGTTGCCAATGATGCCACAGTAAAAGCTGGTGCTTGGTTTCCCATAACAGGAAAAAAGAATTTACGTGCCCAAGAGATTGCCATAGAAAACAGATTACCAATCATTTATTTAGTAGATAGTGCTGGTGTATTTCTGCCTATGCAAGACGAAATTTTCCCAGACAAAGAACATTTTGGACGTATTTTTAGAAACAATGCCGTGATGAGCAGTATGGGAATTACCCAAATTGCTGCGGTTATGGGAAGTTGTGTTGCAGGCGGCGCGTATTTGCCGATTATGAGTGACGAGGCTTTGATTGTTGACAAAACCGGAAGTATTTTCTTAGCTGGAAGCTATTTGGTAAAAGCAGCTATTGGCGAATCCATCGATAATGAAACCTTAGGAGGTGCTACGACGCATTGTGAAATCTCGGGCGTTACGGATTATAAAGCTAAGGATGATAAGGATGCATTAGACAAAATAAAATCGATAGTTGATAAAATTGGTGATTTTGACAAAGCTGGTTATAATAGAGCTGAATCTAAAAGGCCTAAAGAAAATCCGGAAGATATTTACGGCATTCTACCTAAAAGCAGAGCGGATCAATATGACATGAAGGAGATTATAAAACGTTTGGTAGATGATTCTGAATTTGACGAATACAAACAAGATTATGGTAAAACGATTATCACGGCTTATGCTAGAATTGAAGGTTGGGCAGTAGGAATCGTTGCCAACCAACGTAAATTGGTAAAGACAAAAAAAGGTGAAATGCAGTTTGGAGGTGTGATCTATAATGACTCAGCCGATAAGGCCACACGTTTCATTGCGAATTGTAACCAAAAGAAAATCCCTTTGGTCTTTCTACAAGATGTCACAGGATTTATGGTTGGTAGTAAATCGGAACACTCCGGAATCATAAAAGATGGCGCCAAAATGGTAAATGCAGTAAGCAATTCTGTGGTACCAAAATTCACCATTGTACTTGGCAATAGTTATGGCGCAGGAAACTATGCGATGTGCGGAAAAGCTTACGATCCGAGATTAATTGCGGCATGGCCGAGTGCAGAATTAGCTGTTATGAGCGGAAACTCAGCGGCAAAGGTTCTTTTACAAATTGAAACGGCTTCTCTTAAGAAGAAAGGCGAAACCATTACCAAAGAAAAAGAAGAAGAATTATACAAAAAAATAAAAGATCGATACGACGACCAAGTCTCTCCATATTATGCGGCTTCAAGAATTTGGACCGACGGTGTCATTGACCCTTTAGATACCAGAACTTGGATCAGCATGGGAATAGAAGCAGCCAACCACGCTCCCATTGAAAAGCCTTTTAATATGGGTGTTTTGCAAGTTTGATATGCCGCAACAAGAAACTAAAAAGCAGCCTCTGTATGTAATTCTATTATTGATATTAGCAGCAGAGGCTGTTTTTATTTTGCCTTTTGTTTTACAGCGTATTTTTAGAACTACGTTTTTAGAATCTTTTTCTATTACTGACACCGAAATAGGAAGTTGTTTTGCGGCTTATGGCACAGTTGCCTTGGTTTCCTATCTTTTTGGCGGACCATTGGCAGACAAATTTAAACCGCATATATTAATGTCAGTTGCGCTTATTCTAACTGCTCTCGGAGGCTTCTATCTAGCAACATATCCAAGTCTATATCAGCTACATTTACTTTATGGATTTTGGGGTTTTACCACTATTTTCCTGTTTTGGGCTGCAATGATCAAAGCCACAAGAATTTGGGGCGGCACTCATAAACAAGGTATCGCTTTTGGATTTTTAGATGGTGGTCGAGGTTTGGTCGCAGCCCTGTTTGGATCTGTTGGTGTCCTTATATTCTCAATTTTTATTACCAAAGAGGTTGAATTAACCTCAATTGCAGAACGTCGTCTAGCATTCAAAGAAGTGATAACTTACACCTCTATTGCCGTATTTTGCATTGGCATTATCGTCTTTTTCTTCTTAAAATTTACGGAAACAGAAACCATAAAATCTGAAAAACCCTCTAAATTATTGACCATAGAAAATTTTAAAATAGTTATGAAATACAGAGCCGTTTGGCTACTCATGATTATTATTCTCTGTGCTTATTACGGTTATAAAATGACGGATCTTTTTAGTAAATATGCTGAACAAGTGATGGGTTATAATAAAATCGAAGCTGCGAAAGTGGGAACATCTCTTCTGTATATAAGACCTGTTGTTGGAGTTATAATTGGTATGCTTGCTGATAGAACTAAAGCTTCCTTATGGATTGTTATTGGTTTTTTATTAATGACAATCACAAGCCTCATTTTCTATGTAGGAATTATTGATGACTCTACAACACTCTTATTTATACTATCCATTGGAACCATGGCTTTAGGTGTGTATTCAGCAAGGGTTTTATATTTCGCAACGCTTGAAGAAGCCAATATTCCATTAGCGGTTACAGGAACTGCTGTTGGCTTTATTTCAGTTGTTGGCTATACACCAGATATTTTTGCAGGACTCGTAATGGGTTATTTTTTAGATGCCAATGAAGGTGCTGTTGGGTTGCAACATGCTTTTGGTGTCATGGGTTTATTTACTTTGGCTGGATTAGTGGCATCCTTCATGCTTTATAACTATTCAAAAAATAGAGCATAAAAAAAGAGCACAAATGCGCTCTTTTTCTTTATGATATAAAAATGCTTTTAATGCGTTAAACCTTCACGCTTAGCTTTTCTTTCTGCTTTCATTTCTTTAAAACGCTCTATTGAAGATCCAAAAATCCAATAAGGAATAACGAAGGTTAAAAGGAAAATCATTAACCAAAATCCAATAGTTAATATGGTTAAAAATGCTAAAAATCCTAAATACTGATCAAATTCGAACATAATTATTGTTTCGTTTACGTTTTGTTGGCACAAAGATATAACCAAATTATAAGTTTTACAACCGACTTGCCCAGTTTTATTAACAGGTTATTAAAAATTATAGGGCTTTTATAAGCAATTCTGCTGTTGCTGGATTAGTTGCCAAGGGCACATTATGAACATCACACAATCTCATGAGCATCAAAATATCTGGTTCATGCGGATGACGATCTAATGGATCCCGAAAAAACAACACCATATCGCAACGACCTTCTGCTACTCTTGCCGCAATTTGAGCATCTCCACCTAATGGTCCAGAAAGTAAAGCATTAACCGCAAGACCAGCACTACTTACTTTCTCTCCAGTTGTACCAGTTGAAACCAGCGTAATATTTTTTTGCTGTAAAATATCACTATGTTGATTTAAAAACTGAACCATTTCAGCTTTTTTACCGTCATGCGCTATGATTGCAATTTCCATATTAAAGATTTTTAACGTGATAGTCCACTAAACCTTCAATAGGTCGTCTTACGAAATTACCCACTTTAAATCCATATTCATCAGCAACTTGTTTAATTTCCGTTTGTCCAAAATAGGCAATGGAACCTGCAAAGTGAACAGGAACACCAGAATCTAATTCTTTCTTATATTGAAGAATCATATTTTCCGTAAATAAACGTATCCCTTTAGTAATTATATTACTTATATATGCTGAATCTTTATTTATAAACATAAATTCGGCATGATCTGCCAAATACGCGCTTGGGTTGGTTTGTTTATACAAGTTATATTTTATATAATCTGCTTCAAGATTATGTTTGTGAGCAAATGCCACACTAATAGTATCTGGCATTTTATTAAAGTAATAGTCTCTAATTAATTGCTTACCAAAATAATTTCCACTGGCATCGTCCATTAATATAAAACCAAGACTTTTAACTTTTTGATGTAAATCCTTACCATCAAAATAACTACAATTAGAGCCTGTGCCCAATATACAAACTACAGCAGCTTCATCATTAGAGTCGATGCATGCTCTTACTGCAGCATATGTATCTTCCCTAACCTCAACTTCTGCCTTAACAAAATAGGTTTCTAAAATTGATTTCAACAGTAGGCTCGGTTTTTCAGTTCCACAACCTGCACCGTAAAAGTAAACATGAGTAACATCATTGGCAATCGCCATTAGTTCTTCACTTTTTCGAATTGTTTTGTTTAGTTTTTTCTCTGCAACAATAGCCGGATTTAAACCTTTGGTTCTAATTTTATCAACAGCTTGTTTACCGTTTTTATCTATGGCAATCCAGTCGCATTTTGTAGAACCTCCATCTGTAATTAAAATCATGATAATGAATATAAATAAAAATTCCGTAGCCTATGACAATGCATAATCCTACGGAATTTTCAGAATTAATACTATGTCTTAAAAGTTATTTACCTTTTCGGCCAAATCAACCAATTTGTTTGAATAACCAAATTCGTTATCGTACCAAGAAACTACTTTGAAAAATCTTGAGTTCAATTCAATGGCTGCTTCGGCATCAAAAATACTTGTACGTGCATCACTAACAAAATCTTGTGAAACTACTAAATCTTCAGTGTATCCTAAAACACCTTTCATAGCACCTTCAGAAGCTTTCTTAAATGCGGCTTTTATTTCTTCTAAAGAGGTTTCTTTTTGAGTTCTAAACGTTAAATCGACAACAGACACATCAGCAGTTGGAACTCTTAATGCCATACCTGTTAACTTTCCGTTTAACTTAGGAATCACTTTACCTACAGCTTTTGCTGCACCAGTTGAAGCCGGAATAATGTTTAAAAGCGCACTTCTACCTCCTCTATAATCTTTTTTAGATGGTCCATCTACCGTTAATTGAGTTGCAGTAGTAGCATGAACAGTTGTCATTAAACCTTCTTCCAACCCAAAATTATCATCGATAACTTTAGCAATAGGCGCTAAACAGTTTGTTGTACAAGAGGCATTGGATACGATGGTTTGATCTGCAGTTAATTCATTATCATTTACACCCATTACAAACATAGGTGCATCTTTACTAGGAGCTGAAATTACTACTTTTTTAGCGCCTCCATCAATATGATACTGAGCGGTTTCTAAAGTTGTGAAAATACCCGTACATTCTGCAACTACATCTGCACCAACTTCATCCCATTTAAGGTTTTTTGGGTCGCGCTCTGCTGTTACTCTTACGGTCTTTCCATCCACTACCAAGTGTCCGTCTTTTACTTCTACTGTTCCGTCAAATCTTCCGTGAACAGAGTCGTACTTTAATAAATACGCTAAATGCTCTACATCCAATAAATCATTAATCGCCACAACATCTACGTCGTTACGTTTTACTGTTGCTCTAAAAACGATTCTTCCTATTCTACCGAATCCGTTGATTCCTAATTTTAAATTTGCCATTACTCTATCTTTGTTTTAATTTTTATTCGTTATTAAATTGTCATTATATCCGAAACTCTTAAAAGTTCCATGTTAATTTTTGATTTTCCTTTTACAGCTTGGTCAAATGGTGTTAACTCCATAAGGTCATTTTTCATACCAACCATATAGTTACTCTTTCCTATTAACAAGCTTTCAACCGCTTTCACTCCCATTCTGCTTGCAAACACACGATCGAAACAAGAAGGTGAGCCACCACGTTGCATGTGACCAAGTACAGAAACCCGCACATCGTAACCTTCCATATTTTGATCTACATAATCTTTAAGTTCAAAAACGCTCTTTCCTATTTTATCCCCTTCGGCAACCACTACGATACTCGATGTTTTTCCAGATTTCTTGCTACGCCTCAACGATTCAACAAGCCTACCCAATCCTAAATCTTCTTCAGGAATTAAAATTTCTTCAGCGCCACCAGCTATACCAACATTCAAAGCAATATGTCCAACATCTCGTCCCATAACTTCAATAAAGAACAATCGGTTATGCGAACTTGCTGTATCCCTTATTTTATCTATGGCATCCACCACTGTATTCAAAGCTGTATCGTATCCTAAAGTATACGTAGTACCGAAAATATCATTATCTATAGTACCAGGAATTCCCATTACTGGAAATCCAAATTCTTGATTAAAAATCATAGCGCCAGTAAAACTACCGTCTCCACCGATAACCACAAAAGCATCAATTCCTGCTTTTGTCAATGCTTCGTAAGCTTTTGTTCTACCTTCCTTGGTTCTAAATTCTTTTGAACGTGCAGATTTTAAAATCGTTCCACCTTTATTAATGATACCTTTTACGCTTCGTGCATCCATTTCAACGAAATCGCCTTCTATCATCCCTTCATAACCTCTATAAATACCGTAGCATTTGATATCGTGAAAAGCGCAAGCTCTAACTACAGATCTAATTGCGGCATTCATTCCTGGCGCGTCGCCTCCAGAAGTTAAAACACCTATTTTTTTAATGGTATGTAGCATTCTCTAAATTAATTT
Organism: Winogradskyella schleiferi; assembly: GCF_013394655.1. Lineage (NCBI taxonomy): Bacteria > Pseudomonadati > Bacteroidota > Flavobacteriia > Flavobacteriales > Flavobacteriaceae > Winogradskyella > Winogradskyella schleiferi. The sequence continues at coordinate 1,302,219 of NZ_CP053351.1, read as the reverse complement.
ACAGTAAAATTAAGAAACTCTACATATAAAAAAGTGACTATTATCATAAATAAACCGTCGAAATACCAATTCAAACGTTTTCGTTAATAAGTATTTTAATAACTATGGGGAATTTGAAAGGCTTAAGACTTATTTTCTGTCTTTTTTTCCTTCATAGTCATATACTCTGGCATCAAATCTTCATCATCTTTTTTCTTATTTTCTTTCGTTTTATTTGATTTTATATCTTTTCTATTTTTACCCGTAAAAATAATTTGAAGCAATTCCTTAAATGAATCGAATTCAACATTATATGATAAACCAGCGCCTTGTGTATAGCCTATTTCTTCTCCAAAATTCCGAATACTATTCTCTCTATTGAAAACTTTGGCCCTAAGTGTGCCATCTTCATTCAATAATAAATCGATTTGCACATCGCCACTTATCACGGTTTGGCTAGCACTTCCGAATGGTACACCAACCTTTCCGTTCACCAAAATTTTATCGCTTATTTTAGTTTGTAGCGTCACGCCTACCTTATTATTGGTTTGCAATTCTGGCGTATCTTGTCCCAACTCAAAATCGATACCAACATCTAAATTACCATTATTGGTCCCAAAGAGATTATTCACAATGCCTGTGAGTCGCTCTGAAATTGTTCCTGTAAAATTAACACCTCCCAAACTACTGGAAAACCCACCAGTTGCCAAAAACATCAAGGCTTGATTGTCGCGTTCGTCTTTAGAAGACAGCCTATAATCCAGCTCCGATTTTATCGTGGAACTCACGTTGGGAAATCTAAAGTTGAACTCTGGGTCTGGTTGTTCTAATTTTCCTGTTAAGTGAATTTCGACTTCAACATCGATACTTTGGTTGATCGGATTATCCAATAAAACAGAAGGGTTGGCATCAGCTGCATAAATTGCTTTTAGGTTTAATTCGGCATCCATAGGATCACCTTCCCAGACAATGCTTCCACCTTGCTCTACTTTAAATTTCTTCTCAACCACACCACCATACTTAAAATTATAGGTACCATCATAAACCACAAAATCGCCCCACATATTAAATGTTCCGTTGGTATTGATCAAGAAATTCAAACCACCTACGCCTCGTCCTTTTATAGTGCTCCCTGCTTCTTTATCTATGACTATTTCAATGACTGCATTTTGGTTGACGTTCAAGTCAAAATCCAAAACCAATCCTTTAACTTCTATTACTTGCGATATTTCCCCTTTTAATCTGGCCGCTTTTTCCTCAGGACTTAAGAAATGAATAAAAGTATTGTCACCAAAGCTTTCTGCATCATTAAGAGGAATAAAAAACTCAGTGCCTGCTTCTGTTCTTCCATCAATTACTTGAATGACTAATTGGTCAGTTGGCCCTTTTATTTCTGCTCTTCCTGAAATGAATCCTGTTCCATAATATAATTCGTCTTCGGATTCTTCAGTATTCAAGACTAAAAGTCGATCTGTTGTCAACTCTAAACCTAGTTTCCAATCCGTAAAATTATCGTGCGCAATAAAACCATTTAAATTTCCATTTGAAAAATACTTGGAATCCGTCATAGCGACATTATTGAAAATAAATTGCTGACCTCTTAGCGATACTTTAGAATCAAAATCGAAACCATAATCTACATTGAGATATGGAATGGATAATCCTGCCCTATCTAATAGCAACTCTCCATAAATAGCTGGTTTATTCAAGCTTCCTGTGACATTAGCGTAACCCGAAACCAAACCTCTGATGTTACTTATAACGCCTTCTCCCAGAGGATTTAATGGGTCTAACAAAAATTCTTCAAACGTAACATCTAAATCTATTTGTGGATTCTTTTTTGAAACATCAATCGTTCCTTTGGCGTCCAATGATTTTAAATTATCATTTATCAAAGTCACATCGACATTATAATTGGTAATGGAATTGTTGCCTTCGATATTCGCTTTAAGATTACCCAAATCGTAATCATTGACAAACAAACCACTTATTTCAACATTGGATTTCGGCAGATACACACCATTATTTTGAACCACATCTAACTTTCCATTTACAATACCTTTTAATGCCAGACTATCTATTCGTGGTGTAATTTTAACGAGTTGTACATCTTTAAAATCGACATTAAAATTCTTGTTGGTAGAATCCTGCACTTTACCAGACACCAAAATTTCCTCATCGCCTTGTGTTATTTTAATAGGAAAAATATCGAACGTATTGAATTTTCTATCAAATCGAATTTTGTTCAGCGTGTCTTTTTGTGCATTTAAAAGCCAATCGTATCCTTTAAATTTTACATCAGATTTTCTAAAGCCAACTACGGATTTATTGGACTCATCAATAGTGTAGAACAAATTCAAATTAAAATCATCTGCATTGTTTTTTCCGCCTTTAAATTGAGATTTAATTAATAATGTGTCGCGTTTGGTCACATTGATAAGGCTAAATTGTGAGGCATTGTATATGCCAGCACTTAAAGTGTCAACTTCAATATAGGTGTTGTATAAGGGATTGCTATTGTCTATACTGACATTGATATTATTGGCAAAATAATCCTTAAATTTAATTTCGGGCGAATTGAATGTGAGCTCAAACCCTTTTTCATCCGTTTCTATTCGTCCTTCAATAAAAGTGTTCTTTCCCAAAGTTAATTCCTTGAAAAAGACAGCGGCAATCTTAGAATAAATATTGAATCTGAAATCTATATACTGACCTTCATCAACCTTATTGGGTATATAATTCGTATAAATACTTCCAACGGAATTCTCAACCAAGCCCAAAATATCCTTAGTTTTAAACTGACCTGTAATTTGTCCGTTAATAATATCTGGGGAGTTTATAGCAATGGTACGTTCGTTATTTTCAAACGAAGACACGATATCAAAATCTTGAAAACTATAAGTTTCATCCTGATTTTTATAGGTTGTATTTTTAATGTTAATCGCTCCGATAGCATTATCTAAAGTTGTTCCTTTTGCAGACATAGTTACCAAACCCCTAAATTCTGAAATGCTATCTCGTGTCACAAAATTCAGTTGGCTCAAATTTGCATAACCAACATTAGCTTTAAAATCGAACTTCTTTAGGTCTTCAGAAAAATCTGCTAACCCATTAAAATCGAGTTGCAAATTAAGGTCCTCTGCTTTTACGATACCATTGAATATTTTATTCCCAAGCGTACCAGAAAGCGTTATATCTCGATACGTATAATTATTGTAGTCTAAAACAAAAACCTCTCCTTTTACATTGGTCTTTAAGTTATCTATGGTAAAACCTTTACCATCTACATCGAGATTTAGAGATGTGGATTTAACCAAAGGGTCATTGATAAGTGCTCCAATATTAAATTCATCAAAAACCACATTTCCTACATAACTGGCATTATCAATATTATCGATGTTTGTCAATAGCAAATCTGAATTTATAAACCCTAAATCCGTATCGATTTCAATATCAGCTTCAACACGTTTTGCTGTGATATAAGAGGTTCCATTTATTTTGAAATTACCAACTTTAGAAATTATACTGGGAATGGAATTCCCAAGTATTCTTGGCAATAGCGCAGTTAAATCGTTATAATTTGAAGCGAGATTTTGAAATCTTCCACGTAACGCAAAACTATCTTCTTCATTGCTAAACAAGTTTTTAAACGTGATATCTCCAATAATTCTGGTATTATTAGAGGTACTCACATTAAGATTTTTAGCTTCCAGATTATTTAAAGTTCCAGATAAATCGGCATTGAATGCTGCATGTTGGTTGGTGCCAAATTCATCAAAAAACGCATTGAGTTCTGTCAGAGAAATGTCAGAATCCCGAAAACTTGCCACCACATTTACTTTGTCTTTGAAGAACTTTAAATCTTCACGTTTATAGTTAAATCTTAAATTACCTTTTAATTCCGATAGTTCGGTTTTAATGTTAAGGTCTCCAAAATTCATGTGGTCCAAGGTGTATTCAAAATTTGCCATTAAATTTTTGACCGCAATACCTCTGCTATCCCTAAAACTCAATTTATTGATTCTACAACTTACTTCAGGACCATTAATTAAAAAATTGGTCGTATTTGCATTCAGTTCAGAAAACTCAAAGATTTTTGGGGTTTCCAAATTTTCATCTATCAATCTGAAGATTCCACCGTCTATAGAAACATCGCTTGAAGAAAACAGAAATTCACTTGGTCCCGTTCTTGGATTGTCATCATCGAACTTAGCAACGAATACGTCTAAATTAGTATCTGTTTCGCCTTTGTAAGTCTTTAAATTAAAAATGACATTTTGAAGATCAATATCACCAAAGTTAAGTTTGCCATTGATAAGATTCTGAAAACTGATAATTGAGCTATTTAACTCACTCGCACTAATCAGTGTATCTTTTTTATAATCTCTAATCAGTATATCTTTGAGTTCAATATCTCCATTGAGTTGAAGTCCAACACGACCAACATTAATGTCGGTTTTAAAATCGTCGTTAAGTCTATCTGTGACATATCTGCCTAACTTGGTCTGTACTGCAGGAATGGATAAAACCAAAAACAAAATGAAAAACAAGAGCAATATGATGCCTATTATTTTTCCTATTATTTTGAGTATCCGTTTGATAGAATTTATGAGTTTTATTGTTTGAAATCTTCACTACCTTTGCCCTAACAATACGTTGTTAAATAAGACATTGGACTTTAACTTGTAAAATTAACAATTATTGTACCGAATATCGACTATGGAAAAAGAAAATATTTATATCCTCGGAATTGAGTCGTCTTGCGATGATACAAGTGCTGCCATACTATGTAACGACCGGATTTTAAGCAATGTTGTGGCCGACCAAAAAATACATGCAGAGTATGGAGGTGTTGTGCCAGAATTAGCGTCACGAGCACATCAACAAAATATTGTTCCTGTGGTGCATCAAGCTTTTGAAAAGGCAAATATTAAAAAAGAACAATTAAGTGCTGTGGCTTTTACTCGCGGCCCAGGTTTAATGGGTTCTTTGTTAGTTGGCACTTCGTTTGCAAAATCATTAGCTTATGGTTTGAATATCCCGTTAATTGACGTCAACCACATGCAAGCGCATATTTTGGCGCATTTTATTGACGAAAAAGACCATAAAAAACCACCATTTCCTTTTTTAGCGCTGACCATTTCTGGTGGACACACACAGATCGTAAAAGTGAGCAATTATTTTGAAATGGAGGTCATAGGTGAAACCATTGACGATGCTGTTGGTGAAGCTTATGATAAAAGTGGTAAAATCCTAGGATTGGGCTATCCGGCTGGTCCAGAAATTGACAAGCGAGCGCAACTGGGAAATCCGAAAGCCTATCAATTCACCAAACCAAAAGTTGAAGGTTTGAATTTTAGTTTTTCAGGATTAAAAACCAATATCCTCTATTTTGTGCAGCGTGAAGTAAAAGCCAACCCTAATTTTATTGAAGCTAACCTAAACGATATCTGTGCTTCCATTCAGTATACCATTATCGGTATTTTAATGGCTAAATTAAAACTGGCCGTTAAACAAACTGGAATAAAACATATCGCCATTGGTGGAGGTGTTTCTGCAAATTCAGGAATTCGAAAAGCACTAAAAGATGCCGAACAAAAATTTGGATGGACGAGCTATATACCCAAATTTGAATATACCACAGATAATGCGGCAATGATTGCTATTGTTGGGTATTTGAAATATTTGGAAGCGGATTTTTCGGATTTTGATGTGATGGCTGCGGCTCGGCTGAAGTTGTAATATGAAGAAAAGAAATATTAATATTACTTCAATTGGCATCTTCTCACTTATATTCATTACTGGTATATTATGTGCTTTATATCTCAAAAAACATGAAATACTAGAAATTGAAAATTCTTTCAGTTTTGCGCTAAAATATTATTCGATTCCTGTATTGTTGCTCGGCTCTCACTTATGTTATTTAGCTGCCTTTGAATATAAAAAAAGCCTGAAAAAATGGTTCAAAATTATTTCATTTCCATTTTTTCTTATTCCTATTTTAGCTTGTTACATATCACTACTAACATTTATTTCACTCGTATTAAATGAGACGATAGGAACTCAAGAGACCATTGTTTTAAATGGTAAAATTATCGAGTTAGAAAAGACCAAAGCTGAATCTATATCTTATGTTGAAATAAATAATAAAACAGATACAATAAGGTTAAGAATAAACAAAAAACTTTATAATAAATATACGAACGAAAAAGTCTTTAGTGAAATCGTAAAAAAAGGGTCGTTCAATTTCTACTATAAATTATAGAAAACAACATTTAGACTAAATTGTTAAAACAAATGTTAACATCCTTCCAAACCTTCTCTTCCATTATATATTAAAATTTAGTTGTTTTGTACTACCCTAAATCAAACTAAATTAACTACACATGAAACATTTATTTACACTTTTACTTTTTTTACCATTATTCGGCTTTTCACAAATGGCTTTGGAACAACAGTTAGATTCTATTTCCACGCCTGATGAGGCAACCCTTTTTTTGAAAGCCAACAAACCCAAACAAGGCAAACTTTTCACATTCAATAGAGAAAAGCATAAAACCAGATTGGCCAACGATTTATTCAACATGTCGAAAGGTGGAAAAAAAGTTATTAGAACTGATTTTAAGAAAACCTTTTACAAGGTAATTGACAAAGCTCAAGTAGATTACATCAAATTTAGCATTATTGTATTCGATGCTTCGGACGAACAGGCACTGTCTAAACGTGAAAAAGTACTTTCACTATACAACCAAGGTTACAGGTTCAAGGACTTAGCTAAGCATAACTCTATAGATCGTACCGCAAAAAAAGGTGGCGATACAGGTTGGATTAAAGCTGGAGATATGTCTAAAGCATTTGACGATATTGCTTTTGCTGAAAACCATGACATTGACGCTATTTTTCCGATTGATGATTTAGAAAATCAAAAATACTACCTCGTCATTAAAACTGAGGATAGAACTCCTATTGAGGAAATTACAGTTTTAAAATTTTCTGAAAATATTGAGTAATGCAATTATTCTATAACCCTAATATTTCTGAGACCACGACTAGTTTTAATTTCGATAAGGATGAAAGCCGACACATCGCTAAAGTTTTAAGAAAAAAAGCTGGAGACATTTTACAAATTACCAATGGAAAAGGTTGGCTTTTTACTGCCGAAATCACATTGGCAGAACAAAAGAATTGCATCGTTTCCATTACCTCAAAAAGCTTTCAGCCTAAACGCAATTTCAATTTGCACTTAGCGGTTGCGCCAACAAAAATGAACGACAGATACGAGTGGTTTTTAGAAAAAGCTACTGAAATCGGTATTGAGACTATCACACCTATTATCTGCGAACATAGCGAACGTAAAGTGGTAAAGACCGAACGTTTTGAGAAAATCATTCAGTCTGCCATGAAACAATCGTTGCAATGTTATTTACCAAAACTAAATGCGTCAATAGCTTTTAAGGACTTTATAAATCAAGATATTGAAGGTCAAACTTTCATTGCCCATTGCGAAGAAACCGATAAAAAATCATTAAAATCGCAATTAAAATCGTCAACCGATTGTACTATTTTAATAGGACCCGAAGGCGACTTTAGCGTTAAAGAAATCGAAATGGCATTGGCGAATAACTTTATTCCTGTAACTTTGGGTGAGACACGTTTAAGAACTGAAACTGCAGCCATTGCCGCTTGTCATTCTGTGGCGTTTAATAATGAATAAAATGAAATGCTTTTTTACTTTATATTTTACATTTTTTACAGTGTTCCTTTTTTCCCAGGACGTCGCCATTTTAAAATACAAAGGTGGTGGCGATTGGTACAGTAACCCAACAGCTTTGCCAAATTTGGTGAAATATTGCAACGATAATATTGACACCAATATTAATGAAAGCATTCAAACGGTTGAAGTGGGTAGCACAGATATTTTTCAATTTCCTTTGTTGCATATGACAGGTCATGGCAATGTATTCTTCAGCGATGATGATGCCGAAAACTTAAGGAATTACCTTATCTCAGGAGGATTTCTCCATATTGATGATAACTACGGAATGGAACCTTACATAACCAAAGAACTCAAAAAGGTTTTTCCGAATAGTGATTTGGTTGAAATTCCAAAAGACCATAAAATATTCAGTTCGGCTTACGAATTTTCAAACGGTTTACCAAAAATCCATGAACATGATGGCAAAGCGCCACAGGCTTTCGGTATTTTTTATGAGAGCAGATTGGTGTTGCTTTTCACCTTCGAAAGCGATTTAGGTGATGGCTGGGAAGACCAAGAAGTCCATAATGATCCCGAAGATGTGAGGGAAAAAGCTTTAAAGATGGGCGCTAATATTGTGAAGTATGCTTTTGAAAACTGAGGGTATTTACGATATACGATTTTTGATTTACGAATTAAGAATTAAGAATTAAGAATTAAGAATTAAGAATTAAGAATTAAGAATTAAGAATTAAGAATTAAGAATTAAGAATTAAGAATTAAGAATTAAGAATTAAGAATATTAGCGAAGTCGATGCAAACCAAAAACTAACAAGCCTCCAACTTATCAGCAATCAACTCAACAATATCGAAATCCTTTTTTTTAATCTGAAAATCACGATTAAACCACAGTAAATCGTAAATCGTAAATCAAAAATCGTAAATCCTTTTGCAACTCAACCACTACAATTCCAACTTCAAAAAACAGAAACATCCAATCAAAATAGTTTGCGATAACATAACTAATGCACCAAATATCGGCAGCTTATTCAGAATTGCGGATGCTTTCAATATTGAAGAACTCATTTTCTGTGGGTCTGATATTTCATTAGGAAAGCGAATGACAAAAACATCGCGCTCTACGGAAAAGTATGTCAATCATAGCATAAATGAAGCTATTGAAACGCAAATTCAAGATCTAAGGGCCAATAATTATTATTTGATTGCTTTGGAGATTACGGAAAACAGTCAGGCTCTATCCGAATTCAAACTACAAACAAAACAACCAATTGCACTCATCTTAGGCGATGAAAACTTTGGAGTTTCAGAAACCATTTTAGAACAAGTGGATGCCGTCATCCATATTAATATGTTTGGAAACAATAGCAGTATGAATGTGGTGCAAGCCACAAGTATTGCGCTTTATGAAATTACCAAACAACTGAATTCTTAAATTTTATCTCAGCATCTTTGATTATATTTATCCCATGAACTCAAAAATTATAGCCAACGGTATTTTAAGAGCATTGGGAGTAATTCTTGCTGTTGCTTTAGTGCTATACTTTCTTTATAAAATTCAATCTGTAATTGTTTACATCGCAGTCGCTGCAGTTATATCATTGATCGGTCGACCGATTATATTATTTTTAAGACGGAAACTAAAATTTAGTAATACCATTGCAGTTGTGGTCACCATGTTTTTGCTAATGGGACTTTTGGTGGGATTAGTCGGTCTGTTTATTCCGTTAATTGTTGAGCAAGGTCATAATTTGGCGTTACTAAATATTGAACAATTACAGGTAAATATTGAAGATCTCTACAATCAAATCATAACCTATTTTGAATTTAATCATATCGATGTTGAACAGTCCATTAAAGATTCCAACATGCTTTCTAAATTAGATTTTGCCATTATTCCTAACTTTTTAAACAGTTTTATCAGTGGGTTGGGCAGTTTTAGTATTGGCTTGTTTTCGGTTCTTTTTATTTCATTTTTCTTTTTAAAAGACAGTAAATTGTTTGAAGATGGTATTATGACATTTGTACCAAGCGGAAATGAGGAACGCTCTAAACGTTCTATGACCGCTATAAAAGACTTGTTATCTCGATATTTCGTAGGGTTAATACTTCAAATTTTAATTCTATTCGTTATTTATACCATTGTTCTTTTAATTTTTGGAATTGATAACGCTATTGTTATTGCCTTTTTATGTGCGCTTCTCAATTTAGTACCCTATGTTGGGCCATTGGTTAGTGGGTTTTTAATTTTACTTTTAAGTATGTCGAGTAATTTGGGAGAAAGTTTTAGCGACGTTATTTTACCAAAAACCATTTATGTAATGATCGGTTTTATTATCGCCCAATTAGTTGATAATTTCTTTAGTCAACCGTATATATTTTCCAAAAGTGTAAAATCACATCCGTTGGAAATCTTCTTGGTGATCATCATTGCAGGTATTTTATTTGGTGTTGTAGGTATGATTGTTGCCATACCGACTTATACAGCGATAAAAGTTATTTTGAAGGAATTTTTATCGGATTACAATATCGTTCAGAAACTAACGAAAGATCTATAGTTTTGATTTGAATAGCGATTTATTACATATAGAAATTCAAGAATTCATAAATAATAATTTAAATTCAGATCTATCAGCATTAGTGTTGAAAGGCATTCCGTTTGAAAGTGTAGATCCGAAATTAGTTATTGAACAAATTGAAGCCAAAAAACGAAGCCGAAAGAAACTACCAACTTGGTTTGATGCCAACCATATTTACTTTCCCAATAAACTGAACATTGAACAAACCTCCTCTGAAACAACCGCTGAATATAAAGCCTCACTGATTTCAGGACAACATATAATTGACCTCACTGGTGGATTTGGAGTCGATGCGTTTTACTTCTCAAAACAAGTCAAAAACGTTACACATTGTGAAATTAATGCTGAGCTTTCAAAAATCGTCAAACATAATTTTGAAGTATTACAAGTTCCAAACATCACTTGTTTAAACGAAAACGGCATTGAAGCTTTAAAACGAATTGACGAAGAGTTCGATTGGATTTATATCGATCCATCACGTCGTGATCATTCCAAACAAAAAGTGTTTTTATTAGCCGACTGCGAACCTAATATTAAAACCTATCAAGGTCTATTCCTGAAATATGCCAAAAATGTCATGATCAAAACGTCGCCATTACTGGATTTATCAGCAACACTTTCAGACTTAAAAAATGTAAAGGAAATTCATATCGTTGCAGTAAACAATGAGGTAAAAGAATTACTTTGGATTTTGGAACGTGATTTTGAAAACGAGGTGCTGGTAAAAACCGTGAATTTACAAAAGTTGAATTCGCAGTATTTTGAATTCAATTTCCATGAAGAATCAAAAGCAATAGCCAATTATAGTGAACCACTGACCTACTTGTACGAACCAAATTCGGCAATTTTGAAATCAGGAAGTTTTAATTCCATTAGTGATATCTTGAAGGTCGATAAACTTCACAAACACTCTCATCTTTATACGTCTGAATCGCGCTTTGATTTTCCAGGAAGACGATTTAAAATTGAAAAGGTATTGGCTTTCAACAAAAAAGCTTTTTCCAAAGAAAAAATTACAAAGGCTAATATCACTACACGTAATTTTCCATTAGCAGTTAAAGATATTCGTAAAAAACTGAAGGTAAAAGATGGCGGTTCGGTTTACCTTTTTTTTACTACAAACCTAAATGATGAAAAAATAATTGTGATCTGCTCAAAAATCTAAAACTCAAAAATAGCAGTTTCCGTAAATGCATAGCTGACACAATCTTTGGGTTTTATTCTTGTATTCAATCCCGTAAATAAGCTAAATGCCGGTAAAATCATTTGATTATTGGTTACTTGAAAACAAGGTAACCTTAATTTTTGTTTGCCTTTTCCTTTAATCATAACTCCAGGATGAATATGACCAGATATCGAAAACATATCATTTTCTTGTTCCATCGGTTCATGTATAAATTGAAATGGCGGAACCATAAGTTCTGTTTCAACTTTTATATTAAAATCATCCATTAATGTATGGGAAAGTCTATCGTGATTACCCTTAACTAAGGTAATCTCTAAGTTTTCAAATTGCTCTAACCACAACTTAAAGGTTGACATGTCTCTATTGTTTTCAGCATGAAATAGATCGCCAACAATCCAAAGCTGTTGTGTTTTAAAATGAAGAATTAACGTTTTTAAACGTTCCAAATCATGTTGAAGAATCGCAGCTGGCATTGGAATACCGTGTTTTCTAAAATGAGCTGTTTTTCCAATATGAACATCAGATATAATCAGCGCATTTTCACGTTTCCAAAATAATGCGCGTTGATTGGTAAGCGTTAACGCGTCATCATTTACTATTATATTTTTGGTACTAATTTTCAAAATGGTAATTCACTTATTTTATCCTATAAGGGTTCAAAAGTATTATAATTATTATTTTTTTACACCCCTAAAGTCCCCTCTAAGGGACAATGGTCCTATTCAACTGAGTGTATTGTCCCCTTGAGGGGACTTTAGGGGTGTCTTTTTATTAAACATTCCAGTTAATTTAATTTATTCCTAATCCCATAAATATCTGTATTTCACAAACTTATGTTATATAAACCTTGCAGGTCGTAGTCAAATTATTAATCAATTTTAAAAGCCTGCGATTTAATTCGCTGAATGCGCTTATCCAAATTCTCATTGGTCATTGTGCCGCGTAAGCTATCAACTTTTAATGGAAAACTCAAAGGTGTAAACGATTTTGCACGTTTTATGATAATTTTACTTTTTGAAATTCTATCGAATGCCGCTTGTAAACGCACCTCTTCCAATTGCTGATTAAAAACTTCGGTGTAAGCTTGTCGTAATAACAAATTATCAGGTTCATAATCTTCGAGCACTCTAAAAATTAATCCCGAAGACGACTGTAAACTTTTATTGTTTTTACGAGTTCCAGGTTGTGATTGCACTACCAAACCCGCAATAACGGCAATATCCCTAAATTTTCGTGATGCCATTTCAGATGCATTGATACTGGCAATGACGTCGTCCATTAAATTTTCCTTGCTTAACAATGCTGAAATATTATCTTCATTAATCGGCAACGCTTGGTCGCTCAATAACTCGAAGCCATAGTCATTCATGGCAATTGTAAAAGTCAATGGTTTTAACTTACTGATTCGATAGGCCATTAAGGACGAAAACACTTCATGGACCAATCGACCTTCAAAAGGATACATAAATAAATGATGTCCGTCTTTAGTTTCTATCATTTCTATTAAAAACTCGTCAGCTTTTGGGATGTGCGAATGGTCTTTTTGTCGGATTATCAATGGGTTTAAAAACCTTAATTCCTTTTCCAATCGTCCAGGATCTAAAGCATCTGATAATTTTAATCTTAAAAAATGACTTAAATGTGAAGTCAAAGGCAAACGACCGCCCAGCCAACTTGGCGAGACTGCTTTCTTTGCTTTGCTTCGTCTCACAAGTGCGGTCATATCTTTGATTTTTACCAATTCTAAAATACGTCCAGCTAATATAAAACTGTCACCAGGTTTTAGCTTAGAGATAAAGAATTCTTCAATCATGCCAATATAACCACCAGAAAAATATTTGACCATCATGGAAGCTTCACTTACAATGGCTCCAATGTTCATGCGATGCAACATACTTATTCTTCTGCTTTTCACCTTGTAAACCCCAATTTCATCTTGTACAACTTTATGAAATTCCTCATATGAATGTAGCGTTTTACCGCCTTTGGTAATAAAATGTAAACACCATTGCCAATCGTCTTCAGTGATATAATGAAACGCATGAACTTGCTTTATTCGATTGAATAATTTTTCAGAATCGAAACCTTGACCAACGGCTAATGTGACCATAAATTGAATCAACACATCAAATGTCAATACCATGGGTTCACGCGACTCAATCACCTGTTCCTTTATGGCCGATTTTAAAGCTGAAACTTCAACCAGTTCCAACGAATGTGTAGGCACAAAATATATTTTTGAACGCTCATAAGGCGAATGGCCACTGCGACCAGCACGTTGCATAAAGCGCGCTATTCCTTTGGCTGAACCAATTTGTATCACACAATCGACTGGCTTGAAATCGACGCCTAAATCTAAAGAAGAAGTACAAACTACCGCTTTTAAATAGCCGTTGGAAATACTATCTTCTATCCAATTTCTTAATTTTTTATCTATGGAACCATGATGAATGGCCATAACTCCTGCTAATTCTGGATTGGCATTTAATAGTAATTGGTACCATAATTCAGACTGACCTCTGGTATTCGTAAAAATCAATGTGGTGGTATTAGCATCAATAATGGGCAAAATTTTATCGACCATCTTTCCTCCTAAATGTCCAGCCCAAGGCAACACTTCAATTTCATCTGGAAGTACGGAAACAATGTCAATTTTCTTTTTCTCTTTAGCGGTGATCTGAGTAACTTTTAAACCAGCATAAGGTAACAACACGTGTTTGGCCTCTTCTAAATTTCCAATGGTTGCCGTGACGCCCCAAATTTGAAGTTGTGGCGAGTAATGTCTTAATTGCGAAATGGCTAATTCCGTGAGAATGCCCCTTTTATTTCCCAATAACTCATGCCATTCATCTATAGCTACACATTTTACACCTTTAAAAAAGCGTTTGTTTTTCTTCTGGGAAAACATGAGATGCATAGTTTCTGGTGTCGTTAGCAAAACGTCTGGCATTAACCGTTCTTGTTTTCGTCTTATACTAGTTGGTGTATCTCCATTTCGCACTTGTACAGACCAATCCAAACCAATATCCTCAGCGGCTTCCGTCATGGCTTTTGCCAAATCCTTAGCTAATGAGCGTAATGGACTTATCCATAATAATTTTAATCCTTTGGGATAATTTTCGGGATGATTTAGATAATCTATGACTACGGCTAAAAACACGGAAAAGGTTTTTCCAAAACCCGTTGGAGCAACGACCATTCCACTATACCCACTGCCATAACGTTGCCATGTCTGACTTTGAAACGGAAACGGTTTTTGTCCTTTTTCAGCCATCCAATTGTGGACAATTTGCAACCCAGTACTGTCTTTAAATTTGCTCAAGGTGCAGTTATCAATTGTTTAACGGTTTCAATAGTATCTATATCTTCAACAGGCTTATCTTTTCGCCAACGTGCAATTCTGGGAAATCGCAAAGCCACGCCAGATTTATGTCTATTACTAAACGCAATACCTTCAAAAGCAATTTCAAAAACTAACTCTGGTTTGACTGTTCGTACTGGCCCGAATTTTTCAATCGCATTTTTATTAACCCATCGCGATATTTCGGTAATCTCTTTATCGGTTAAACCAGAATAAGCTTTTGCAACCGTAACTAATTTATCTTCCTTCTTAACGGCAAACGTATAATCAGTATATTTTGAACTACGACGACCACTACCCTTTTGTGCATAAATCATCACAGCATCTATAGTTAATGGGTCTACTTTCCATTTCCACCAATCGCCTTTTTTTCGACCTGTATGATATGGTGATGCTTTTTGCTTCAACATCAAGCCTTCACTATTAATGGCTCTGGAATTTTCACGTATAGGATATAAGTCTTTCCAAGTCGTAAAATCGACTAGAAAGGATAGTTTTAAATTATGTTGAGGCTCAATGGAATTAAAAAGTTGTTCTAAAACTGAACGTCGTTCTATCATTGGTTTTTCCCTTATATCGTCCTCATTAAATTCTAAAATATCGTAAATATAAAAACCGACAGGCACGTCTTGAAGTAATTTTTTAGTCACGTTTTTACGATTCAGTCGCTTTTGCAAATCGTTAAATAGTAAAACTGAATTATCTTTCATGGCGAGGATTTCTCCATCGATAACAAAATCGTGTTTGAATTTAGAAATTGTCTCCACCAATTCAGGAAACTGTTCAGTCACCAACTCTTCTCCACGCGACCATATATAGATTTCATTATTACGCTTTACAATTTGCCCTCTAATGCCATCCCATTTTTGCTCCACCATCCAATCTTCTGGTTCGCCTAAATCAGGAAGTTCCTTTTCCAAGGCATAAGCCAAGCAAAATGGATAAGGTTTGGAATTATCATAATTAATATGGGAGCCATTAATTAAATCTTCAAACGAAATGGTATCGATATCCCATTTACCTATAATACTGTGCATTAGTTGATTGGCATCTATATTGGTAAGTTTTGCCAAGGCATTGACTAAGGTCTTTTTTGACACGCCAATTCTAAAACTGCCACCAATTAACTTGTTAAAAATTAAGCGTTCTTGCTGTTTTAAACCATTCCAAGCATTAAGAACATATTTTTTTTTCTCATCGTCAGATTTAGGTTTTAAGGATTTAAGCTGTGTCGTCCACTCACTTAATGTCAGTTCTATATTATTTGCAGGTTCTGGCAAAAGCAAAGCAATAGTCTCTCCCAAATCACCAACCGTACTATAACTCTCAAGAAACAGCCATTCTGGCAATTGGGTGATTTCCATACACCATTGTTTCATCAAGGTGGTTTTGACAGGTCTTGAAGGTCGTTTTCCCGTGAAAAGGGCAATCAACCATAATTTATCTTTGGCTGGAGCTACCTGAAAATAATGTACCAATGCTTCGATTTTTGCATTGGTTTTATTGGTGATTTCTATGGCACTTATAAGTTCTGAAAACTGTTTCATGCTTCAACTTTTTTTTCAGATTCTTGCTCCGCTTTTGCCATAGCTTCCTCTCCGAAATCGGTTTTGAGTTCATGGGCTTTAATTCCTATTTCATTCAAATATTTCGAAAAAATAGCTTGCGAGCCATGAGTCACATAAACTTGTTCTGCCTCAGTCGCTTTAACGGCTGACAACAAACCATTCCAATCCGCATGATCGCTCACTGCAAAACCAGCATCTACGGATTGCCAACGTCTATTCCCTCTAATTTGCATCCATCCAGAACAAATGGCAGTAGCTACATTTGGAACACGTTTCAATAATTTGGAACCTAGCAATCCAGGTGGCATAATAACTATTTTATTTTGAAGTGCTTTTTTATCAAAGTCATTCGTAATTAAGGTCGTTTTTGGTAATCGAATTCCAGAATTTGAAATCGCTTCATTCAAATTATAAATCGCAGAATGCACATAAATTTCATCTAATCCCTCTAACAAAGACATTAAGCGTTGTGCTTTTCCCAAAGAATAACCCAGAAAGACAGACGTTCGATTATTGGCCTTATTATTTTCCACCCATTCTTGTAATTCTGTTTGAAGTTCTTTTTCGCTTTTCCAATTATAAATAGGCAATCCAAAAGTACTTTCAGTTATAAAGGTGTTACATTTTATGGGTTCAAATGGTGTTGAAATAAAATCGGGTTGTGTTTTATAGTCACCAGAAAATACAACGACATATCCTTTGTATTCCAGTCGGATTTGAGCAGAACCAATGACATGACCAGCTGGATGAAAGCTCACTTTTACACCATTGATTAGCAAGGGCGCTTCATAACCTAAACTTTCAATCTTAATATCAGATCCTATACGATGTTGTAAAATCGCTTTGGAATCATCCTGGCATAAATAGTGCTTCATTCCCCAACGTGCATGATCTGCATGCCCATGGGAAATGATGGCATAATCAACAGGAAACCAAGGGTCTAAAAAGAATTTACCTTGTGGACAGTAAATACCTTTTTTTGTGAATTTTATGAGCTGCATGCATTTTATTTATAACTCTTACAAGCTATTAAAAAAGTGACAGCTTTATTAGTAAATTAAAGTTAAATTTTAGCACATTTGAAATTATATCCATGATTTAATAGACCGTCTTGGGAACTTCCAGATCAATTCGTCTTGAAAAATATTTATGAAATCGTAATAGTAAGAAAGGCCTAAGCTAATAGTCTTATTAACCGCCTTAAAAGTATCTAAAAACTGAATAAAACTCAGATATTAGTCTGATAAATATATACTTAATAATATCTGGAAAAATATTCGCGTTGTTTTTATAAAAAACTCAAAAAAATTGTTGCGTTCTTTAAAATGTTGCGTTACATTTGCATCCGCATTTAAAGGAATGTTCTTATACATATTGGAGAGGTGCCTGAGTGGCCGAAAGGAGCGGTTTGCTAAATCGTCGTAGGTGGAAACACTTACCCAGGGTTCGAATCCCTGTCTCTCCGCAAATTTACTGCAGCTTATGCGACTGCAAGTAATATTAAGATAATCAATTTTCGGGGTGTAGCGTAGCCCGGTTATCGCGCCACGTTTGGGACGTGGAGGCCGCAGGTTCGAATCCTGCCACCCCGACTTTTTATTGGATTTTTGGAGTTTTACTCTAAATGGTCGCATAGCTCAGCTGGATAGAGCACCTGCCTTCTAAGCAGGCGGTCCTAGGTTCGAATCCTAGTGCGATCACAGAAAGCCTCACTAGAAATAGTGAGGCTTTTTTGTGTTTTTATTCAGGATACTCAATCCTCAAATGATAAATATTGGCCAATTTATGCTTAAGTACTTTCTTTATAGATTGTATTTCTTTAAACGTGATATTGGCATTCAAAAATTGACCGCTTTCCATTTGTTTATTGATGATATTTTCAACAAAATCATTAATCTTTGTACTTGTAGGTTCTTTTAAACTTTTTGATGCTGCTTCTACACTATCGCACATCATTAATATGGCCGTTTCTTTACTAAATGGTTTTGGTCCAGGATATTTAAAATCATTAATGTCCACATTTTCATTCTCAGCTTTTTCTTTCATATAGAAATAGTAAACCAAACTTGTGCCGTGATGGGTTCTTATAAAATCTATTACACGATCGGGTAGATTATATTTTTTAGCGGTCTCGATACCTTTTATAACATGATCTACGATAATTTTTGCACTTTCCTTACTCGATAACTC
This sequence comes from Winogradskyella schleiferi, assembly GCF_013394655.1. NCBI lineage: Bacteria > Pseudomonadati > Bacteroidota > Flavobacteriia > Flavobacteriales > Flavobacteriaceae > Winogradskyella > Winogradskyella schleiferi. The sequence continues at coordinate 1,283,642 of NZ_CP053351.1, read as the reverse complement.
ATCATGCGGATTAATTCCTGTACTCTGATTTTCGGTAAAATATGTAGGGTTATTCATCTTACCTATATCATGATATAACGCTCCTACCCTAATCAACATAGCATTAGCTCCTATTTCATTAGCTGAAGCTTCTGCTAAGTTGGCGACATTTAAGGAGTGATGAAATGTTCCCGGAGCTTTGTTGGATAGCTCCTTCAATAATTTTGTATTTGTATCTGAAAGTTCTAAAAGGGAAACATCCGATACAAGTCCAAAAATCTTTTCATATATATATATTAAAGGCTGAACAAAAAGTGTTGCCAAACCGCACAATATGAATAGACCGAATGTCTCCAATTTCAAGCCGGTTAATTGTCCTTCGTGAATAACAAAAAAAGCAAAATAGGCAATGATATATATAAATGTTATTTGACCTACTGAAATAAATAAATTAGCTCTTTTGTATAACTCGGACACCGTTAAAATAGTCACCATTCCTGCAATAATTTGAAGAAACATATATTCATAACTATTCGGCACCACAAATCCTAAGAGTAAAACGGTCAGTACATGGGCAAACAAACCTAGTCTGGCATCAAAAAAAGCTTTTAGCACCAAAGGCAAAATACACAATGGCACCACATAGATGTATTGGGAATTATAATTAATAACCAAAGTGGTTAGCAATATCATTAAAGCAATATTGAAAAATATAAATGTGACTTTAATATTATTCAAAAAAACTTCTAATCTATATTTTCTAAGAAACAACAGGAGCATTAAAAGAGCCAATGCCACGAGCAATGTATAGGCAACCAGCACCCAATTATAATTTGCTGAGTTCCAAACTTGAGACTCATATTCAGATTTTAGGGAGCTTAAAATATCATACTGGTCTGCTTCAATAACTTGCCCCTTGGAAACTATAAGTTGGTCTTTTTCAACACGACCTCTGGTTAGTGAAAGTCGTGACAGCTCTTCTTCAAGTGCTTTTTCACTTAAACTCTTATTTAGTTTTATGTTTGGTTTAATAACATCGAAAAAAATCGATATCATTTTCACCTTAACGTCTTCAGACAATGAATTATCTAAATCTTTTTCAAAGATTCGACGTAATTCGCTTAACTCATATAAACTTCCATATTGTAATTCTTTCTGAACTTTATTGGAAGTTGCTAAAATCACAGATCGATCATCATCATAGCTATAATCTAAATCTAAAATTCCTGTTGCATACAGTTTATTGACTAATGATTTACCTTTATCATATAAAGTCTGCTTTTTAAAATTATAGTCAATTGAATCTACAAATACTTGATTAAATACTTCAGAATACTCAGATAGAACTTCAGCTTCTATGTCTGTTGACACTTCAAAATATAAGGGACTTTGATTTTCTATTTCAGCTTTTTCTTTTTCTATTTCAGCGTTGGATTTTTTTATCGCAAAATTAAAAGGCGCATATAAATTTTCAGACTGCCAAGGCTTGCCTTTTTCAAAAGAGTACCTGAATTTCCCTGTTTTAGGAAACAAATAGACTATAAACAAGGTGGTCACTAAGAACAATAGGATCTTATAGACCAAAGCATGATTCTTATACCATTTATTAAGGAATACATTCATATACAATCAAATGTAGTAAATATTAGATTTTTAGACTGCTAATATCATTAATACATTCTAAAATCTCTCAAAAAATGTTTAATTTCGCAGCAAATAACATCAAACATACGCACAATGAATAAGGACGTCGTTATCGTTTCAGCCGTTAGAACACCCATAGGAAGTTTTTTAGGAAGTTTATCTACAGTACCTGCTCCACGATTAGGTGCTGCAGCCATCAAAGGAGCTTTAGATAAGATTAATTTGAAACCTGAAATGGTTGATGAAGTTCTCATGGGAAATGTCGTACAAGCTGGTACTGGTCAGGCACCTGCGCGGCAAGCTGCAATTTATGCTGGTATTCCAGATACAGTGCCCTGTACCACAATAAACAAAGTCTGCGCCTCTGGGATGAAGGCTGTGATGCAAGCGGCACAAGCTATTCAATTAGGCGATGCTGAAATTATTGTTGCTGGTGGTATGGAAAACATGAGTTTGATTCCACATTATTATCACGCTAGGACTGGAACAAAATTCGGACCTGCAACACTGGAAGATGGCATGCAAAAGGACGGATTAGTTGATGCTTATGATAAAAATGCCATGGGAGTTTGTGCAGATGCCTGTGCTACTGAATATAAATTCTCTAGAGAGGACCAAGATGCTTTTGCTGTTCAATCATACGAACGCTCCAAAGCCGCTTGGGACGATGGTAAATTTAAAGATGAAGTCATTGCCGTTGAAGTTCCTCAACGTAGAGGCGAACCTACAATTGTTGATAGAGATGAAGAATACACCAATGTAAAAATGGAAAAAATTCCTGCTTTACGTCCTGCGTTTACTAAGGATGGGACAGTAACTGCAGCAAATGCCTCAACTATAAATGATGGCGCAGCTGCCTTGGTTTTAATGAGCAGGGAAAAAGCTGAAGAATTAGGTTTAACTCCTTTGGCGACCATAAAAAGTTATGCAGATGCTGCTACCGAACCTAAATGGTTTACAACCGCACCAGCTAAAGCATTACCTAAAGCATTGAAAAAAGCAAATATGGAATTAGATGCTGTTGATTATTTTGAATTTAATGAAGCATTTTCAGTCGTTGGCTTGGCGAATATGAAAATTTTAGGATTGGACGACAGTAAAGTCAATGTTAATGGAGGAGCCGTTTCGTTGGGTCATCCGCTAGGATGTTCTGGTGCAAGAATTCTTGTGACATTAATCAATGTGTTACATCAAAATGATGCCAAACTAGGTGCTGCAGCTATTTGTAATGGTGGTGGTGGCGCTTCTGCAATGGTAATAGAACGCGCTTAACCTAACGTTATGCAATACGGCATTTGCAATCTAGGGATTGTACCTATACGATTAGAACCCAACGATACCAGTGAAATGGTAACGCAAGCATTGTATGGAGATTTTTTCAAAGTGCTTGAACAACGAAAAAAGTGGAGTCGTATTCGTTTTGCATTTGATAATTATGAAGGTTGGATTGATAATAAGCAATATCAAGAAATTGAAGAGCTTAATTATAATGACCTTGATAAATCAGAAATTAACCTTTCCAAAGATTTAATTGAATTTGTTTCGGACGATTCAAATAACCTTTACCCTATTCCTGTAGGATCAGATTTGAATGGTTTGAGTTTATTAAATCATCAATTTGATGGCATTGCAGTAACTTCAAAAAGGGCAAAGGAAAATATTATCAATTCGTCGTTTTTATTTTTGAACGCGCCATATTTATGGGGTGGAAAAACACCTTTTGGAATTGATTGTTCCGGTTTTACGCAAATGGTCTACAAACTAAATGGTTATAAACTGTTTAGGGACGCTTCCGAACAAGCTACACAAGGTGAGGCCTTAAGTTTTATTGAAGAAAGCGAACCAGGTGATTTGGCTTTTTTTGATAATGTAGAAGGCAACATTACGCATGTAGGCATTATCATGGAAGATAATTATATCATTCACGCACATGGTAAGGTAAGAATTGACCGATTAGACCATAGCGGCATTTATAATATTGAGAAAAACACACATACTCATAGACTGAGAGTTATTAAAAAGATTGTATAAAAAAATCGTCTAAAAATTTCTTTTTAGACGATCTCAAATTATATTTATTTCTACGAATAATTAATTTCCTTCAGCTGAACTTTGCATAGCTTCAACTCTAGCTTTCATTGCCTTAAACTTATCTGTTTCACCCAATGCACTATAGATATTCATCAAAGTCATAGCTGCATTAAGATTGGTTTCTTTTAAATCTAGTGCTTTTATCAAGTAAGGTATTGCTTCTTCATAAATTTCAGTACGCTGTTTTTTTAACTCATCGTACTTTTTATTATCTGCGGCACTTGTACCTAAATTGTTCATTTCTTCAACAACATTTGCTTCACCTTCCAGTATAACAACCGCAATATTATTGTACGAATCTACATGATTGGGGTCGATAGCAATAGCTTTTTCATAATATTTAATGGCATCTTCCTGGTTTCCAGCTTCTGCAGCTAAAACACCAAGGTTATATTGCAACTCAGCATTGTTTGGATCCTTTTGAGTTGCTTCTTCCATCAAAATTTTAAATTTTTCTGTATTACCCATTTTAAGATATACATTCGCTTCTGACAATAATAAACCTAGATCGTCCGGATTTTCTGCCCTAGCATCTGCCATAGCACCCAAAGCCTTTTCATCCTCTCCTTGAGAGACATAGATTAAAGCGATATTCTTCACAATTTCCGCTTTTTTAGATTCGGCTTTTTCATCTTTCGGATCAGAATGCATTTTTGCTTTTACTGATAGGTCTCTAGATGCTTTATCCCTAAAACTTTCTTCTTCATTTGTCTCTACATTAGTAGCATAATATACCATTTCTCCACCGTCATAACCCAAGTTTTTAAGTTGAATGTAATAATCTAAAGCGGTATCATAATCGGGTTCTGAGACAGCTGCTGAAGCTGCATAATACAGGTATAATGTATCCTTAGGAGACATTCTATAAACCCTTTCAAAACCTTTTGCCGCAGCTTTATATTTATTTTCTGTAAAAGCATCGTTAGCCTTGGTTAAAAACGTATTTACCATTTCAGCAGTCATATCGTTTGCTTCTTTGGTATATTTCAATTTTCCCATTTCGGACTCTAGCGTTTTCAATTTGTCTAAGCTTTCAATCGCTTCGTCAATGTTAGCACCTGTACCTGCGCCATTGGCATACAATGCTTGTGCTTTTAAGAGATAGAACTTCGCTTTAGACTTATCGTCCATATCTCCCATTAAGGCTTCCGCTGCAGAAACTGCTGATTTGGCATCTGCAAAATTCGAATTTTTAAGTGCTTTTTCAACTTCCTTTAGCTCTTTTTTCTGTGCAAAGGACATTGACGCTACAGCTACTAGAAGCACTAATGTCATTAATTTTTTCATCTTGTAATAATAGTTTTTGTTATTAATTTTTAGTTTTCAGTTTCAGTGTCATCTTCATCAATAGCCGTGCCATCTTCATTAGAGTCTTGACTATCAGTTGATTCGGAATCTATAATTTCTTCAGAGATTATATCTTCGATATCGTCTTCTTCATCCTTCATTACTTTTGCAACCGCAGCAATAGAATCGTTTCCTTTCAGGTTTATTAATTTAACCCCTTGCGTAGCTCTTCCCATAACACGCAAATCGGCTACTGCCATACGAATCGCAATACCAGATTTATTGATAATCATTAAATCGTCTTCGTCGGTCACATTTTTAATTGATACTAAGTTACCTGTTTTTTCTGTAATAGAAATGGTTTTTACACCTTTTCCGCCTCTATTGGTAATTCTGTAATCTTCTAAACTTGAACGTTTCCCATAGCCATTCTCAGAAACGACAAGGATATTGCTTTCCATATCATCAACAGCGATCATACCTATAACTTCGTCTGTTTTTTCATTTTGAAGTCGAATACCACGAACACCAGAAGCATTTCTCCCCATTGGTCTTGTCTTGGCTTCTTCAAAACGAATGGCTTTACCAGATTTCAAGGCCAACATTACTTGGCTTTCTCCAGTTGTTAACTTCGCTTCCAATAAAACATCATCTTCCTTAATAGTAATGGCGTTGATTCCATTAGATCTTGGTCTGGAATACTGCTCTAAAGAGGTTTTCTTAACCTGGCCTTTCTTAGTCGCCATGATGACATAGTGACTATTAATATAATCTTCATCTTTTAAATCTTGCGTACAAATGAAAGCCATAACCTTATCATCTTGCTCAATATTTATGAGATTCTGAATCGCTCTACCTTTAGACGTTTTTGATCCCTCTGGAATTTCATAAACTCGCATCCAGAAACATTTTCCTTTTTGCGTAAAGAACAACATATATTGATGATTGGTACCTACAAATAAATGCTCTAAGAAATCTTCATTACGAGTGGTCGAAGCTTTTTGTCCAACACCTCCTCTATGCTGGGTTTTGTATTCCGTAAGTGATGTACGTTTTATATAACCTGCATGGGAAATGGTAATAACCACTTGCTCATCTGGAATCATATCTTCAATGCTCAAGTCTCCTCCGGCATATTCAATTATAGAACGACGCTCATCTCCATATTTTTCCCTAACAACCTCAAGCTCTTCTTTTATAATAGCCATTCGGCGGTCTTTCTTTTCCAAAATATCTTTAAGGTCAATGATCGTTTTCATGATCTCCTCATACTCAGCACGTAATTTATCCTGCTCTAAGCCTGTTAACTGACGCAAACGCATCTCAACAATAGCTTTTGCCTGAATCTCAGACAATTTAAAGCGTTCAATTAAATTATTACGCGCTTCATCGGCATTAGAAGATGCACGAATAATTTTAATAACCTCATCAATATTATCTGAAGCTATAATTAAGCCTTCTAAAATATGTGCGCGCTCTTCAGCTTTACGCAATTCATAGGTGGTACGTCTTACAACAACCTCATGCCTATGCTCTACGAAATAATGAATTAATTCTTTTAAATTCAACAATTGCGGACGGCCTTTCACTAGTGCTATATTATTAACACTAAAAGACGTCTGTAAAGCAGAGTACTTATATAGTTTATTGAGAACAATATTAGGAATTGCGTCACGCTTCAAAACATAAACAATACGCATACCATTTCTATCCGATTCATCACGAATAGAGGCAATACCATCCATTTTCTTTTCGTTTACCAAGTCCGCAGTTTTCTTAATCATGTCTGCTTTGTTCACTTGATAAGGAATCTCTGTTACAATAATACATTCCCTGCCTTGTACTTCTTCAATATTCGCTTTTCCGCGCATTACAATACGTCCACGACCTGTATGGAAAGCTTCCTTAACGCCATCATAACCATAGATTGTTCCACCTGTCGGAAAATCTGGAGCTTTAATGTGTTGCATTAATTCGTCAATCTCTATATCATTATTTTCAATATAGGCGATGGTTCCATTAACAACTTCAGTTAAATTATGTGGTGGCATATTGGTTGCCATACCCACAGCGATACCAGAAGCACCGTTAACTAAAAGTCCTGGAATACGTGTTGGAAGAACGGTAGGTTCTTCTAAAGTATCATCAAAATTTAATTTATGATCTACGGTTTCCTTATCAATATCTGCCAACATGTCCTCAGATATTTTACGCATACGCGCTTCAGTATATCGCATTGCCGCTGGACTATCGCCATCTACAGAACCAAAATTCCCTTGGCCATCGACTAACATGTAACGTAAACTCCACTCCTGAGCCATACGTACCATAGTGTCATAAACCGAGGTATCACCATGCGGATGATACTTACCTAAAACTTCACCAACTATTCTTGCTGATTTTTTATGTGCCGAATTTGCTCTAATACCTAGTTCATGCATACCATAAAGTACACGTCTGTGAACCGGCTTTAATCCATCTCTTACATCTGGTAACGCACGTGACACAATGACCGACATTGAATAATCAATGTAAGCCGATTTCATTTCATCTTCAATGTTAATTGGAATGAGTTTTTCTCCTTCTGCCATATATAAAATTAATTAGTTTTTTTGTAAATTTTATTAACGTGCTAATATAACCAAAATAGTACGTTTAGACGCCTAATCCATTATCCTTTTTGATGTTTTTTATTAACAATTATTGATATCTTTTTCGTTAATAAGTATCACGATATTTCCTTTGATTTAAAAGGCTTTTTTAGTCTCTTCGTTTGCGACATATAATACAATTATTAATTAAGGTATAGTTTTTGACTTATACTCAATATGTTTTTATTATTTTTAAAGCAGAAAGGAATATAATATGGATGATAATTTTTCCCCAAGAGTTAAAGATGTTATTGCTTATAGCAAAGAAGAAGCCTTGCGATTAGGCCATGATTTTATTGGAACCGAGCATTTAATGCTTGGACTTTTAAGAGATGGCAATGGCAAAGCAATAGATATATTAGGTGCATTAGAAGTGGATTTGAATCACTTAAGGCGTAAAGTAGAGATTTTAAGTCCTGCTAACCCAAACATAGTAACCACCTCTAACGAAAAAAAGAATTTACACTTAACCAGACAAGCAGAGCGTGCATTAAAAACAACGTTTTTAGAAGCAAAATTGTTTCAAAGCACCTCAATTAACACAGCACATTTATTATTGTGTATTTTAAGAAATGAAAATGATCCAACAACTAAGCTTTTAAACAAGCTAAAAGTAGATTATGATAACGTAAAAGAAGAATTTAAATCTATGGCAACTAACGAAGATGATTATTTAGAAACCCCAAAAGCAGAATCGTTTTCTGATGATGATATGAATGATGATGGCGATGCTAAGCAAAATCCATTTGGTGGACAAGCGAGTAAAACGAACAAGAAATCAAAAACCCCAGTTTTAGATAATTTTGGAAGGGACTTAACGGTTCTCGCAGAAGAAGACAAATTGGATCCCGTTGTAGGGCGAGAAAAAGAAATACAGCGTGTATCCCAAATTTTAAGTCGAAGAAAGAAAAACAATCCTTTATTAATAGGAGAACCTGGTGTCGGTAAATCTGCCATTGCAGAAGGATTAGCACTAAGAATTGTAAAACGAAAAGTTTCACGTACCTTATTTAATAAACGCGTCGTAACTTTAGACTTGGCTAGTTTAGTCGCAGGTACAAAGTATAGAGGTCAGTTTGAAGAACGCATGAAAGCGGTAATGAACGAACTCGAAAAGAATGATGATATTATTCTTTTTATAGATGAGATCCATACTATCGTTGGTGCAGGTGGTGCAACAGGAAGCTTAGATGCATCTAACATGTTCAAACCAGCATTGGCAAGAGGCGAAATACAATGTATTGGTGCCACAACTTTAGATGAATACAGACAATACATAGAAAAAGATGGGGCTTTAGAGCGTCGTTTTCAGAAAGTGATAGTAGAACCAACTTCTGTTGAAGAAACCATTGAAATACTTAACAATATTAAAAGTAAGTATGAAGAACATCATAATGTGGATTATACGAATGAAGCGATTGAAGCTTGTGTGAAATTGACGAACCGTTATATGACGGAGCGTTTTTTACCGGACAAAGCCATTGATGCTTTAGATGAGGCTGGTTCTCGGGTTCATATAACCAATATTGATGTACCGAAACAAATTCTTGAATTGGAAAAGAAACTTGAAGAAGTTAAAGAAACCAAGAATAGCGTTGTTAAAAAACAGAAATATGAAGAAGCTGCTAAGCTAAGAGATGATGAAAAACGATTAGAAAAAGAACTAGCAACAGCTCAGGAAAAATGGGAAGAAGAAACCAAACAACATAAAGAAGTAGTGACGGAAGATAATGTTGCCGATGTGGTTTCCATGATGACCGGAATTCCTGTAAATAAAATTGCACAGACCGAAATCAATAAACTCTCTCAATTACCTGAATTAATAAAAGGTAAAGTAGTCGGACAAGATCAAGCAGTTGCAAAAGTTGTAAAAGCTATTCAGAGAAACAGAGCTGGACTTAAAGATCCAAATAAGCCAATTGGTTCATTTATATTTCTAGGTCAAACTGGTGTTGGTAAAACGCAGTTAGCTAAAGTCTTAGCTCGTGAGTTATTCGATAGTGATGACGCACTGGTAAGAATCGACATGAGTGAATACATGGAAAAATTTGCTATTTCCCGTTTAGTTGGAGCACCTCCAGGATACGTTGGTTACGAAGAAGGTGGGCAATTAACAGAAAAAATAAGACGTAAACCTTATGCCGTTGTTCTTTTGGATGAAATTGAAAAAGCCCATCCAGATGTCTTTAATATGTTATTACAAGTTTTAGATGACGGTTATTTAACGGATAGCTTAGGTCGTAAAATTGATTTTAGAAATGCCATTATCATCATGACTTCTAATATTGGTGCCCGAAAATTAAAAGATTTCGGATCTGGCGTTGGTTTTGGAACTTCCGCAAAAGCAGCTCAAGAATCTGATTATGCGAAAGGTGTGATAGAAAACGCCCTTAAAAAAGCATTTGCACCGGAATTTCTAAACAGAATTGATGATGTCGTAGTGTTCAATGCTTTAGAGAAAGAAGATATAAGTAAAATTATCGATATTGAACTGGTTAAATTAATTGACAGAATTAAAGATATAGGCTATGAGCTTAAGTTAACCGCAAAAGCTAAAGACTATATTGCTGAAAAAGGATTTGACAAACAATATGGTGCCCGACCGCTAAATAGAGCGATCCAGAAATATGTAGAAGATGCACTTGCTGAAGAAATCATAAATTCTAAAATTCATGAAGGTGATACTATTACTATGGATTTAGATGAAAAAAATGATGCTTTGAGCATTAAAATTAAATCTACCGGTAAAACGACTGAATCTTAAGACATTTTAACCATTATAGTTTAAACTCCTTCGTTATGAAGGAGTTTTTTTTTATCTTAATGCTAATTATTCTATTTTTTGTGATGAAAGAAATTCTACACTATGATTTTTGTGATATATCTATCTATGATAATTACGTTGTAGTAGTCATCAAAGAAGGTGTAAATGTTACATCAAAGCATAATATTGTTTTAGTTGAAATCGCAAAAAAATATTATTCAGCAACCCCGTTTGTTTATATAACGCATAGAATAAATTCCTATTCCGTGGACCCAAAAATATATCATGAAACGGTACAAATCAAAACCTTGAAAGGCTTTGCCGTTGTTTCAAGTAATTATCAAGCTAAAATAAATGCTCAAATAGAAAAAATGTTCTTCAATAAGCCTTTTGAAATTTTTAAAACTCTTAATGATGCCATGATTTGGGCAGATGAAATAGTTAAATAAATTTGATCATAATTATCATTTAATCATTATAACCTCTATAAGGGGAAAATTAGGATTTAGCACAATGAAGCGTCTAATTGAATTTTAAATTTTGGCAGAAATGACGTCAAATTATTCTTCTTACTTAATTCTTGGTATAAGTACAAACTGAAAAAGACCTCAAAGTTAGATACCGAAACCAGTTCAGCATAAACCTTTGAGGTCTTCAATCTCATATTATTCGATTCTTATTTTTTAGTTTTTGCCCTATCCTTTTTAGCAACCTTCTTAGTTGTAGCCTCTGTATTGACATTCATTTTAGCTACAGCTTTAGCTTTCTTCTTAGGTTGAGCCTTCTTTTCGTATTTAAAAGCAACCATTCCCAATGGTGGAATATCAATCTCAACAGATTGATCTCTAAAATGCCAAGGCTCAGCCTTAGTTGTTTTCAATTTATTCTTGTATTGATCGCTTCCAAAATATGCTTTTAAATCACTATTAAAAACTTCTTTCAGTTTTCCTTTTCTCGGTAAGCCCAACTTGTAGTTCTTTTTAGGAACTGGTGTCATATTGCAAGCAATGATTAAATCATCCTTTTCATCGTTTCCTTTTCTAATATAGGTGAATACCGAATTTTTAGAATCACCATAATCTATCCATTCAAATCCCTCTGCTGAAAATTGTTTTTCATACAAGGCAGGTTCTTTTTTGTAAAGAGCGTTTAAATCTTTAATCAATTGCTTCACACCTTTATGAGGTTCATATTGCAATAAATACCATTCAAGACTGGTTTCAAAATTCCATTCGCCACTTTGACCAAACTCCGAGCCTTGAAACAATAAGTTCGTTCCTGGATGTGTAAACATATAGCTGTACAACAGTCTTAAATTACCGAAACGTTGCCACTCATCGCCTGGCATACGTCCCAGAATTGATTTTTTACCATAAACGACTTCATCATGACTTAATGGTAACATAAAATTCTCTGTAAACGCATAAGTCATTGAGAAGGTCAAATCGTTTTGATGATATTGTCTATAAACCGGTTCTTTAGCAAAATACTGAAGTGTATCGTGCATCCAGCCCATCATCCATTTCATACCAAAACCTAATCCACCCATATATGTTGGCTTAGAAACCATAGGGAACGCTGTGGATTCTTCTGCGATAGTCTGTACATCTGGAAAAGAAGCATACACTGCTTCATTCATTTCTCTTAAAAACGACATCGCTTCTAAATTTTCTCTTCCTCCAAACATATTTGGTTCCCATTGTCCATCTTCACGACTGTAATCCAAAAATAACATTGAAGCAACCGCATCAACTCGCAAGCCATCAGCATGGTATTGATCTAGCCAGAAAATAGCATTACTAATTAAGAATGATTTGACTTCGTTACGACCATAGTTAAATATTAAACTCTTCCAATCGTTATGATAGCCTTTTTTTGGATCTGGATGTTCATACAATGCAGAACCATCAAAGAAACCTAATCCATGAGCATCTTCTGGAAAGTGCGATGGCACCCAATCCAGAATAATTCCGATATCGCTTTGATGTAGTTTATCGACCAATAATTTGAATTCTTCAGGATATCCAAATCGTGAAGTTGGTGCAAAGTAACCTGTTACTTGATAACCCCAAGACGGGTCGTACGGAAACTCCATAACTGGCATTAATTCTACGTGTGTAAAATTCATGTCCTTTACATATTTCACTAATTCATCAGCCATTTCTACGTAAGACAGAAAACGGCCTTCTTCAACGTGTTTTTTCCAAGAACCTAAATGGACTTCGTAAACCGAAAATGGAGCGTCTTGAGCATTATGCTTTTTACGCTTCTTCATCCATTTATTGTCCTTCCACGAATAGTCATCATCCCAAACAATCGACGCTGTTTTCGGATTGTGTTCTGCTCTTCTTGCGTAAGGATCCGCTTTTTCGGTTTTAATATCGTTGTTATTGCTCTGTATTTTGTATTTGTAGACACTGCCTTTTCCAGCGCCAGGAATAAAGCCTTCCCAAATCCCACTGGAATCCCAACGTACATTCAATTGATGCTCGCCTTCAACCCAAAAATTAAAATCTCCAATAACGGAAACATGTTTGGCAGTTGGTGCCCAAACGGCGAAATAAACACCGTCTACGCCATCAACCGTTGTGGTGTGAGATCCGAATTTTTCGTATAAACGATAGTGCTTTCCAGCTTTAAAAAGGTTGATGTCGAATTCCGTAAAACGACTGTGTGCAATTACTTCTGCCATAAATTAGTTGTTAATGATATTTGAAATCCCTTTTAATGGAATTACTGCCCATTTTGGACGTGAATTAAGTTCGTAACCCAATTCATAAACTGCTTTTTCGAGCATCGCGTACTTCAATAAAAAGATACGCTCTTGATTATAACCAATATTGAGGTTCGCTGATTGTACTTTAGTCACATAAGTTTCTAAAAACACATTTTTTAAATATTGATACAAGATTTCACCTGCCTCGAATAGATGGTCTTGATTGTAATTATACAAATCCATATTATTGAAAATGGTGGCATAAATTGCATAGTGAAAAGAACGAAACAAACCAGCTATATCTTTTAATGGTGGTTGTTTAACTTTACGATCGCGAATGGTACTTTCTGGTTCGCCTTCAAAATCGAGGATATAAAAATCATCGTCTTTTACCAAAACTTGACCTAGATGAAAATCGCCATGTACCCTGATGCGCTCGCCTTTTAGTTTTGTCCAATCGAAATCTACAAAACGTTTTCTAATGGTATTCTTCTTTTCTAAGAATTCGTTAGCCAATTCCAATGCCAATCCATCGAGTTTGTATAAGCTATTTTCAATGGTATTCAATCGGTTTTGAAATTGATAAAGTAATCTATTTTTTAACCAAACTTCGTAATCGCCATTAAAATGTGATGGTGTAAATGCCGTATCTTCAAATTCACTACCTAAAGCGATGTGCATTTCCGCTGTACGTTTTGCTAAAGTTTGAATCTTAACAAAAGCATTCAACCCAACCCAATCAATGATTTGAGCAGGTACATCCCTAATTTCTAAATGACCAAAATCTTCCGCTTTGGGTAATTTTGAAATATCTATTCTTTTGTATTCTAAATTTGAAAAAACCTTATGAAATTCAACTAACATATATTCCCAAGCATCGCCTTGGTTTTCTACCATCTCTTGCATCAAGCCAATGGTAATATTAATATCGTTATCCTTTATCTGAACGCTTCCTAAATACGCTGGTGTATTCTTGTAATCTTTCTTTTCAGAAAGGAAACGACTCATTTCATAATCTGGATTACGATCCGAATATATTCTTCTAAAGAATTTCAATACATATTTGTCATTATAAACTACGGACGTATTGCTCTGCTCCATTCCCATGTGGCGCGACGACTCGTAAGCGCAATCCTTAAACAATTCACTTTTATAATAACGAACTTTTGTTCTGTCATTTGGAACTGCAGTTAAAATTCGTTCAAAAACGACTCTTCTAAATGCTTCGAGATTAATGGCATCAATAATAAACCCTTCTTGATTTTGAATGCTTATGGGTAAAATACGATCGTCTTTCGCAAAATTTTCATCTGACACAAATGCAATAGGCAAAAAATAGTGCTGATAGAAAGATTCCACAAAATTGACTTCTAGAATCAATCCATAATATACTTCGCCATCCTTTTGAATTCTAAACGATTCAGCAAGTTCTATATATTTTAACTTGCTAGCCTTGCCGCCATACCAGCGTTGTTTTACTATATAGTCTTCGAGAACATCGGACAAAAACACTTTGATGAACTCTTCATTACCTAGGAGATCTTCCCACTTATCATTAAAGTTATAAGGGGATTGTAAAGTATTTTGTTTTTTCTCTTTATTGCCCATCATTATTTATGAATCTTAAAGATATGAAATGGCAATGTTGGATGTAATTCTACATAATTCCATTCGTTATGCCAATTATAACTGCTTGCCGTAATCAAATCCTGTACTTGTACGCGATGACCTGCTCCAATTCCTAAATCAGCTAATGGCAATTGTACATGGCCTTGTTGCGGATAATATTGATCCAAACTAATAATGATCAATAGTTCGTTGGTTTTAGAAGCATTCCACTTATAAAAAGCAATTATGTTATCATTCTGAATATTCAAAAACTTAATATTATTGGTTTGCTGCAAAGCTTCATTTTCATGACGAACCGCATTAATTTTTGAAATTAACAACGTCAATTTACTGACTTTAAACCAATCGTAATGTTTTACTTCAAACTTTTCGGACATGTAGTACTCCTCTTTCCCAGGAATAGGGTCATCTATCATTTGTTCAAATACTGGTCCGTAAATACCAATGCTAGAACTTAAAGTCGCGGCTAATGCATATCGTTGTAAATATTTTGCTTCACTTGCACCTTGTAAATGATAAGGATTAATATCGGGTGTGTTTGGCCAGAAATTAGGTTGCATGTATTCGCGCTGCTCGGTTTGGGTTAATTCCGTAAGATATTCTATAAATTCCTGTTTAGAATTCCGCCATGTAAAATAAGTATAAGATTGTGTGTAACCTTGTTTCGCCAATTGCTGCATCACTTTTGGTCTTGTAAAAGCTTCAGCCAAAAACAATACATCTGGATGTTTTTTCTTGACTTCGGCAATGAGCCAATTCCAAAAATAATACGGTTTGGTATGTGGATTATCAACCCTGAAAACTTTCACGCCACAATCTATCCAATAGAGCATCGTATCCAAACACTCTTTCCAAAGATTTTTATAATCTTTACTCTCCCAATAAATCGGTAAAATATCCTGATATTTTTTCGGTGGATTCTCTGCGTATTGAACGGTTCCGTCTGGTCGCCATTTAAACCAATCTGGATGCGATTTTACCCAAGGATGATCTGGTGCTGCTTGTAAGGCATAATCCATGGAGATTTCAATATTATGCTTCTTTGCTTCTTTTATTAAGTTTTTAAAATCTTCAACGGAACCTAATCGTGATTCCAAATCTTTATGACCTCCATGTTTTGAACCAATTCCCCAAGCTGAACCAACGTCGCCTTCTTTAGCTTCGGTGGTGTTATTTTTACCTTTCCGGTTGACTTCCCCAATGGGATGAACCGGTGGAAAATACAGTACATCGAAACCCATTTGCTCTATTCTTGGTAATAATCGTTCGCAATCCTTAAATGTGCCATGCTGTCCTGCTATTTCAGATGCAGACCGTGGAAAGAACTCGTACCATGTACTGAACCTGGCTTTCTTTCTATCGACATAGACCTGAAGTTCTTTGGATTCGTTTGCGAGAAATTTTTCCGGATACTTTATAAAAATGCGCTGCAGTTGTGGACTTATGGCTTCCCTAATGGCATCATCATATTTGACGTCCTGTTTAAAACAATCAATACAATAATTCAAGTAGTCCTTTTCGTCTCTACTTGCTTTTTTAAGCAATGGCTCCAACAAGGTAACCCCTTCTAGCAATTCTGATTTTACGTGTTGGTTATCGTCAATCTTACGACGAATACCATGCTGCCAATTTAAGGCATAATCTACCCAACCTTGAACTTTATAACTGTAAAAGCCTTGTTTTTCAACTGAAAAAGATGCTTTCCATTCGTCGTTTCCAGTTTCGTGCATTCTGACTTCGCTCCATGTTTTGGCATTTTTATATTTAAAAAGCACTGATACAGCGATAATATCGTGCCCATCTCCAAACACATGAGCATCAACATTTACAATTTCATTTATGACACGTTTAATATAAAATTCACCACAATTAATCTGAGGAGATACATAATCTATGACAACACGTTCTTGCTTTTGCATTTTTAATAATAATTTTCTTTAGAATGTCGAATTTAGTAAAATTTAGTGTAATTAGTACTGCGTTATTACGAAATAAACAGTAATAGTCACCTTATTTCTTTACTTTAAAAATAAAGACAACTTTTTTAAGATAAAAAGTCTTTAACTTTTTCATCTTTGGTGATTTTAGAAAGGTTAATCGCCGTTTCTATCAAAGCTAAATGCGAATAAGCTTGCGGAAAATTACCTAACAACCGTTTGGTTTTAAAATCTAAATCTTCACTAAATAGCCCTAAATGATTACTGTAGGATAAGAGTTTTTCAAATTGTTCTACAGCACTTTTTTCTTCTCCTATTTTGAATAGACTATTGATATACCAAAACGTGCAGATGGTAAATGATGATGAAGGCAGTCCAAAATCATCTTTATTTTTATAACGATACAATAACCCATCATTGGATAAGTCTCGACCTATTGCTTTTACGGTACTCACATATTTTGGGTGTTTTGCGTCTATGAAACCATAAGATTCCATCAATAAAACGGAAGCGTCCAAATCTTCTGAACCATAAGACTGAGTAAATGCTTGAGCCTTATCACTCCAAGCATTGACCATAATATCTTCTTTTATGGCTTCCTCTAACAACTGCCAACGCGCAAGTTTGGAAGTTTTACCTAACAATTTAGCTACTTTTATGGCTTTATCCACAGCGGTCCAACATAAGACCTTCGAAAAGGTAAAGTGTTGATCTTCCGATCTAAATTCCCATATTCCTTTATCTGGTTCTTGCCAATGCTTATTAACAACCCAAACGATGCCTTTGGTAATATTCCATAAGGCTTCTCCATCTTCAATGTCATTACTAAAATTAAATATGAGTTGGTAAATCATATCCATCAAGATTCCGAAGATATCATTTTGCTTTTGCTTGTACGCGGCATTTCCTATTCGTACCGGACTAGAACCTTTATAACCTGAAAGATGCTCTAAGAACTCTTCAGTCAACTTCTTTTCACCATTAATGCCGTACATAATTTGAAGTTTCTCATCTTTATCTGGCATTAAATTGATGATAAATTTGAGATAACGTTTGGCCATATTTTTGTGTCCCATGGTTGACATTACTTTGATGACCATAGACGCATCACGGATCCAACAAAAACGATAATCCCAATTGCGCACTTCACCAATAGTTTCTGGCAACGAGGTGGTTATTGCCGCCAAAACAGCTCCTGTTTTATCGTAACTCAATAACTTAAGCGTCATGGCACTGCGTGCTATTTCTTTATTATACCGATTGAATGTCGTTGTACGCTCCATCCAATTGAGCCAATAGACTTTAGTTCTCTCGTATTCTAGTACAACAGTTTCAAGGCTTGGTACAAATAACTTTTCATGATAGCCTACTAAGAAGAACTGGTCTGATGTAATTTCTAACTCTTCACCTGTAACAATTTTATCCTTGTTAAAATCCGTATATAAAAATAAAGTGTCAAAAAGTTCATTATCAGTTAAACTCACCACAAAATCATTCTTCACATATGTTTTTGTGTCTCCTTTAGCATATTCCAGTTTAGGATTGTAATTGATCTTTACAGTAGGTTTACCAGAGATATATTTAATATACCTTATAAATTCTGGTGGCGCATGGTAAGAACCACTCTCCTTATAATACCTTGGCATAAAATCCCTTACCTCAAAAGCATCCAAACCATTACTAAATTTAGTGACCAAAATAACCGTATTCTCAATATATTGCTGAGATATTTGATAACTGTCATCGATTTCAAAAGCAAAGGATCCACCAATTTTGTCATCTAATAGCTTTCCGAAAACTGATGGAGAATCAAACTGAGGTAAACAGCACCAATCTACTGACCCATTTTTTGAAACTAAAGCAGCACTTTTGCAATTACCTATAATACCATAATCTAAATTATCCATATACTATTTGATTTTTAATGTGGAAGATTCTATAATGTGTTGTGGCTTTTGATTCATTTCATCAAATTCACCCTAAACCTAAAGGCAATAAAGAGGGAATTTTTGATTCATTCCCGTCTGTTAGCAGGCTAATTTTGGTTCCGATACTTCAGAAAAGGTAAATAAGCTAAAAATTTCGTCATTTTTGTTACAATTTGTAGCAAAATGCACAACTGTTAATCTATATTTTTTTTAAATTAACAAAATTATATTAGTTAACACAAATTATCCTTATGAATAAAACAATTATCGTCTCAAATCGTTTGCCGCTTCAAGTTTCAATCCATGATAATACTCTCGAAGTTACACCTAGTGTCGGTGGTTTGGCTACAGGTATGAAATCCGTGCATGCTGAAGGCAATGGAATTTGGGTCGGTTGGTCTGGTATTCCAGAAAATGAGCTTAGCCCAGAATTATCTGAGGAAGTACAGCACAAAATACAAAAAGAAAAATGCGTTTCTGTACCTCTCACTAGCGAAGATATTGAAGAATACTATGAAGGTTTTAGTAATAGAGCCCTCTGGCCTTTGTTCCATTATTTTATGGAATACACCGATTTTGAACAAAATGAATGGGAAGCCTACAAACGTGTCAATGAAAAGTTCGCTGAGGTTGTTGTCGAAAATTTGAATGATGGTGATACAGTTTGGGTACATGACTATCAATTGTTATTACTACCTCAACTTATTAAAGATAAGAAGCCCAATATTACTATAGGATTCTTTCTTCATATTCCTTTTCCTTCCTATGAGATTTTTAGAACCTTCCCATGGCGCGAAGAAATTTTGACTGGAATGCTGGGTGCAGACCTTTTAGGTTTTCATACTTATGACTATGAACGTCATTTTTTGAGTTCGGTTAAGCGAATTTTAAGATTAGAAGTTAATTTTAATGTCATAAATTTTGATGATAGAATCGTAAAAGTAGATTCTTTTCCAATGGGAATCGATTATGAAAAATTTTACAACGCAGCTTTGAAGCAACATAGCGATACCTACGAAAAATCAGAATTGAAAACACGATTAGAGGAACATCTCACAGATGATAAAAAATTGATTTTATCAATCGATAGAATGGACTATACCAAAGGAATTCCTAATAGAATAAAAGCTTTTGAATATTTTTTGGATACATATCCGCAATACAAAGAAAAAGTTCGATTGGTGATGTTAGCTGTTCCATCGCGTACCAATGTTCCTCAATATCAGAAATTAAAACGAGATACTGATGAGTTAGTTGGTAGGGTTAATGGCAAATTTGCTACTGTAAGCTGGACACCTGTTTGGTATTTTTACAGATCAATGCCTTTTGAGAACTTAATTGATTTATATATATCATCAGATGTTGCATTGATTACACCAATAAGGGATGGAATGAATCTCGTTGCAAAAGAGTATATCGCCACACGAACTCAAGGCAATGGTGTTCTCATTTTGAGCGAAATGGCCGGAGCGTCCAAAGAGATGAATGAAGCCTTACTCATTAATCCTAATAGTTACGAAGATTTTGCCGCAAGTCTGCATAAGGCATTAACTATGCCTTTAAAAGAACAAGAAACGCGTATAAATTGGCTACAAAAACGTTTGAAACGCTACGATGTGGAAAAATGGGCTACGGAATTCTTAAAAGCGTTAGATAATACCAAAGCCGCCAAAAGTGATATTATTACTAAGAAACTAACCACTGACTACGAAAACGAATTATTGGAGAATTTCAAAACTAAAAATAAAAAACTGTTGCTTTTAGATTATGATGGTACGCTTGTTGGCTTCAAAGACAATCCACAAGACGCTGCACCAGATGAGGAACTCTATAATCTTTTAGATCAACTTAATGAAAAAGCGAATTTAGTTTTAATTAGTGGCCGAGATAAAGAAACTTTTCAGCGATGGTTTGGGCATAAACCCTACAATTTAGTTACCGATCACGGAGTTTGGATATATCAAAATTCTAAATGGACTGAATTAGAGCGTTTGAAAACGGATTGGATGCAAAACATACAGCCAATTTTAGAAACTTTTGTAGATAGAACTCCAGGAACTTTTATAGAAACAAAAAAGTATTCTTTAGCTTGGCATTACAGAACTGCGGATCCAGAACTTGCCAAAATCCGGACTTTAGAGCTAAATACAGTGCTTACTAGCATGGTATCTAATAACGACTTATCTATTTTAGAAGGCAATAAAGTGATAGAGATTAAAAGCAGTAATGTGAATAAAGGACGTGTAGTCAATCGTTTGTTAATGGGAGAAGATTATGACTTTATCACCATAATTGGTGATGATTGGACTGACGAATACATGTTTGAAGAAGCACCAGAATCGGCTTATACCATTAAAGTTGGATTTACAAAGACCAAAGCCAAATATCAAGTGAAAGATTCTGGGCAAGTGCGTAATTTACTTCAAAAATTGATTTAAAAATCAAAGACCAAAATGTTTTCCTTTTGGTCTTTGGTTAAAGCTATAAAATTTCATTACAACCAATTCAACTGTCTCCTATTTTTAAATAATAGTACCAGAAGGAATAGTGGCATCTTTCTTTACCACAACGATACCTTCTTTGATAACATACGTATCTGTTTCGGCATCTTCAAGATGTTTTCCACCATTTATTCTAACGTCATCACCAATGCGACAGTTCTTGTCAATTATAGCATTTTTAATAAAACAACGTTCACCAATTCCCATAAGCACCTCAATCTTTTTAGACTCAATATCCTCTAAAGATTCATAAAGGTCGCTTCCCATCATATATGTATTTATAATTGTAGATTCCTTACCGATCCTAGATCTAATACCAATTACGGATTTTTCAATAGTTGCAGCATGAATAATGCAACCCTCAGCAATGACTGCTCTATTTAAATTGGTTCCAGAGATTTTAGATGTTGGTAATATACGTGCATTTGTATACACACGATTATCCAAATCGTAAAGATTAAACTGTGGTATATCGTCCGTTAAGCCAAGGTTAGCTTCAAAAAATGAATCTATATTTCCGATGTCCGTCCAATAGCCTTCAAATGGATAACTCATCACCTTGCACTTATCAATACTCTGAGGAATGATTTCCTTTCCAAAATCGACCGTACTTTTATCTTCCATTAATTTTACAAGTAAATCCTTGTTGAATATATAAATACCTGTGGACCCTAAATATTCACGTCCATCTCGTTTCATTTCATCACTTACCTCAGATTTCCAATTTACTATTTCTTCCAGTGACGGTTTTTCTGTAAATGATGTGATCTTATTGGTATCGTCTGTTTTTAAAATACCAAATGACGTTCCGTCTTTGGCATTAACAGGATATGTTCCAACTGAAATATCGGCTTTAGCTTCAATATGCGCATCAATCATTTCATTATAATCCATTTGGTATAACTGATCACCAGATAAAATTAAGGCATATTCAAAATCATGTTGTAAAAAGTGATGCATACTTTGGCGTACCGCATCAGCAGTTCCTTGAAACCATTCGCCACTGCTAATAGTTTGTTCAGCAGCCAATACATCCACAAATGCAGAGCTAAAAAAACTAAAGTGATAGGTGTTTTTTATATGTTTATTTAAGGACGCCGAATTAAACTGCGTCAACACGAACATGCGTTTTATTTCCGAATTGATACAATTTGAAATTGGAATATCCACTAATCGATATTTTCCTGCTATAGGTACGGCTGGTTTTGATCGTTTTTCGGTAAGTGGGTATAATCTTGAACCTTGACCACCTCCAAGAATTATACTTAAGACTTTGTCGTTTATCATTTTTTATCTATTAAAGATTTATATATAGCTTCTGTTTGTTTTGCAATGGCTCTCCAATCGAAATAATCTTCGACGCGTTTTCGACCGTTTTTTGCCATTCTATGTTGTAATTCCTTATCGTTAATGACTTTGTTAATTCCTGCTGCTAAATCCTTTGAAAACTGATCTGCGTTTACAGGCTCGAAGGGTGCGGATTTTTGTTGTTCTAATGAAATCAATAATCCGGTTTCTCCTTCAACCACTACCTCTTTTATGCCACCAACAGCACTTGCTACTACTGCTGTTTCACAAGCCATGGCTTCAATGTTTATAATTCCGAACGGCTCATAAATAGAAGGACAACAAAATACATCGGCATGAGAATAAAGTTGGATAACATCTTTTTTGTCGAGCATTTTATCAATCCACACTATATTATCCCTAGTTTTTGACGCTTCTTTTACGGCGTCTTCCATTTCTTTACCAATTTCCGGTGTATCTGGAGCACCAGCACAAAGTATTACCTGAGTGTCTTTATCAATATACTTTATGGCATTTACCAGATGAATGATTCCTTTTTGGCGCGTAATCCTGCCAACGAACAGCACATATGGTTTGTTTTTGTCAATGCCGTATTCCTCTAAAACCGATGTATCGTCAACCACAACATATTGCTCTAAATCTATACCGTTATAAACAACTTTCACTTTATGTTCATCGACATCGAAATGCTTTAGTACGTCTTCTTTGGTTTCTTCAGATACCGCAATTAAACTATCTGCCATTTCAATAGCCGTTTTTTCAATCCAAGACGAGGCGTCATAACCTCTTCCCAATTGTTCTCTTTTCCAAGGACGTAAAGGTTCTAACGAATGTGTTGTCACCACTAATGGCACACCATAACACAATTTCGCCAAAATGCCTGCGAAATGAGAATACCAAGTG
The DNA here is from genome assembly GCF_013394655.1 of Winogradskyella schleiferi. NCBI lineage: Bacteria > Pseudomonadati > Bacteroidota > Flavobacteriia > Flavobacteriales > Flavobacteriaceae > Winogradskyella > Winogradskyella schleiferi. The sequence goes on along the minus strand of NZ_CP053351.1, from coordinate 1,260,304 downwards.
TGGCAATGTACAATGTCTGCGTCAATGGGATCTGCACTCATTAACAAATCGGTGCTTAATGTTTTGAATATAGCCTTTAATTTGTCATCGGCATGATCAAAATCTGAATTTTCATAAGGAAGCCCTTTTACACTTAAATTTTTACTAGAACTGTCCTGATCTCCAAAGGCTCGCACTTCAACTTCCATTAATTTTGCCAGTTCTCCTGCTAGATATTCAACATGTACTCCTGCTCCACCATAAACATAAGGTGGAAATTCTCGTGTAAAAAAAAGTGCCTTCATTAAGATTTTATGTAAGTTTTTGGTTGGTTTTAAGACTAACTAAATGTTTAAAACAACATTTTTGTTTAGACTATCAATTTACGATTAAATATTAAAACGTTAATTTAAAAGTTAATTTATTTCCTTAAAAATAAAGATTTACGCCAAATTTTTCAAATTTCTTAAGACATTTAATTATTATCTTTATAAGATAGGAAAAATTACAATAATGTTATATCACAAATAGTTTAAAAATTAATTCAATATCAAAAAAAATACTATGAAAAAGTTAATTCCGATGCTTACAATCTGTTTCCTATTGAGTTGCAATTCGTCTGCTCAAAAAAAAGAGAATGAACAGAAAGAGACTTTTGAAATTACAAAAACGGAAGCGGAATGGAAAGCAGAACTTTCTGACAAAGAATATTATGTGCTAAGGGAAGCTGGTACAGAGCGGCCATTTTCCAGTCCATTAAATAAAAATTACGAAAAAGGGGTTTACCATTGTGCAGCTTGTGACACGCCTTTATTTAAGAGTGAACATAAATTCGATTCTGGAACGGGCTGGCCAAGTTTTGATCGAGAGATTGAGGGCAATGTAGCCTATGGAACTGATACTAAAATTGGGTACACTAGAGATGAAGAACATTGTGCAACTTGCGGTGGCCATTTAGGTCATGTTTTTAATGATGGGCCTAAGGAAACCACGGGAAAGCGTCATTGTATTAATGGTGTGGCTTTGAACTTTGTGCCGGCTCAAGATTAAAAACTTTAATTTTTTAATTGCCTTCGAGATTGGTGAATTAAAATTTGACAATAGCGCTATTAATTCTAACTCTATTTTTTCGTTGTTTTGGAATTTGTATATCGCTATTTTTATCTTCATAAATTACAGGTTATGGAAAATTCATTTTTGACAAGTGTCATAAAACAATTTGAATACTATAAATCCCTTGGCGATAAAACCATTGACCGACTTACGATTGAAGAGTTAAAAAAGGAGTTTGTTAATGATTCCAATTCTATAGCGATAATAGTAAAACATATTACAGGCAACATGCTTAGTCGCTGGACTAATTTTTTAACGGAAGATGGCGAAAAAGAATGGCGACAACGTGATGAAGAATTTATTGAGAATTTCAAATCGAAAGATGACTTATTAGACGCCTGGAATAAAGGTTGGATTTGCTTATTTAACGCTATTAAACCATTAAATTCAGCTGATTTAGAGAATGTTATTTACATTAGAAATCAAGGCCATTCAGTAACCGAAGCCATACATAGACAAATGATGCATTATGCCTACCACGTTGGTCAAATGGTACTTATTGGCAAATTGATTAAAGGTATCAATTGGGAAAGCCTATCCATCGCTAAAGGCCAATCCAAAATTTACAACAAAGATAATTTCGACAAAGACAGAAGCCGAAAACACTTTACCGATGACTTTTAAAAAAAAAGATCATTTGACAGTAGCCAAATGATCGTTTTTCATATCTGTGATTTAGTGAGTTTACTTTTTGTAAACTACATTTGCGTTTTTAACGGCATCGTCAAGATCGTTCATGGTATCGACATAAGTGTAGTTATTGTTAAATGCACGATCCACTTTTTTTCCTACAATGATATGCTTTACATCAAGATCTGGCGCATTTATTTCAACCTGATCTTGGATTCTCATTGTTTTTCCGTCTAAGTCGGTGTCCAACTCTTCTAGTGTGGAAATAACATACAATCTGTTTTGGCTAGCTCTGATTTCCTGAATTTCGATATCATGCTCATTCCCAGAAATCTCAGCTTCTACCGTAATAGAACTTTCCATTTTTTCTTCGCCAGGCATATCAAAATCCAAATAAGGAACTTCAACTTCCTCTTCTTCCATCACAACTACAACTTTTGGAATCTCCACCATTTTGGTTTTGGTTCCGACATCTATATCTGCCCATTCTACATCGTATTCAGGAAGTTCTCCCATGTCTCCATCAACGTCTACGTCTACAGTTGGTAATTCTCCACCTTCTTCTTTATCCATTTTGCAACCTACAGTAAGTAACGCCACAAATAATACTAATACTAATTTTTTCATTATAAAATATATTTGATTTTTAATTGGTTTAGGTTAATAACTTTTATATAACCTGTTCTGATAGCAATATACCATGAAATTACCAGCGTTCTTGACGCAATCAAATTTAACATTTGTTCATTTGCTGATTTAGATAATTGCGATGCATTGGAAATAGAATTTTAGTGTAGGAATTGATATTTCAGAAGTCATTGGTTTCAATTTCAAATTGAAACTTAGAAATGCATTTTACGCTAATCCAATTTATAGATTTGCTTTTTCTAAGGTCATTAATGTGAATTGAATTTCATATTTTTGTAACTTCAAAAATTCAACTAAAAACACCTTATTCATGAGTAAATACGATATTATAGTATTAGGAAGTGGTCCTGGAGGCTACGTAACTGCAATTAGAGCATCACAATTAGGATTTAAAACTGCTGTTGTAGAAAAGGAAAGTCTTGGTGGCGTATGCTTAAATTGGGGTTGTATTCCAACCAAAGCCCTTTTAAAATCTGCTCAAGTTTTTGAATACCTTAAACATGCTGAAGATTACGGGCTAAAAGTGAAAGATCCAGAGTATGATTTTGATGCGATTATAAAGCGTAGTCGTGGTGTGGCAGAAGGTATGAGTGGTGGTGTTAAGTTTTTAATGAAGAAAAATAAAATCGATGTCATAGAAGGTTTCGGAAAATTGAAAACTGGTAAGAAAATTGATGTTGACGGCAAAGAATATTCTGCAGACCATATTATAATAGCGACAGGAGCACGCTCACGTGAATTACCGAGTTTACCGCAAGATGGTAAAAAAGTGATTGGTTACAGAAAAGCCATGAGTTTAGAAACGCAACCAAAGAAAATGATTGTTGTGGGTTCTGGAGCCATTGGTGTTGAATTTGCTTATTTCTATAATTCGTTAGGAACTGAAGTTACAATAGTAGAGTTCTTAGACAAAATTGTGCCTGTTGAAGATGATGAAGTGTCTAAACAATTAGAACGTAGTTTTAAAAAATCTGGAATTAAAATCATGACATCTGCAGAAGTCACATCTGTTGACACCTCTGGAAAAGGAGTAAAAGCTACGGTAAAAACTAAAAAAGGAGAAGAAATACTAGAAGCCGATATTGTATTATCTGCTGTTGGTATTAAATCTAATATCGAAAATATTGGCTTAGAAGATGTTGGTATTGCTGTTGACAGAGATAAAATTTTGGTTAACGATTTTTACCAAACCAACATTCCTGGTTATTATGCCATTGGAGATGTTACACCTGGACAAGCTTTAGCTCACGTGGCTTCTGCTGAAGGAATACTTTGCGTAGAGAAAATTGCAGGTCAACATGTGGAAGCTTTGGATTATGGAAACATTCCAGGTTGTACCTATTGTTCTCCGGAAATTGCTTCAGTCGGTTTAACGGAAGAACAGGCTAAAGCCAAAGGTTTAGATATAAAAGTTGGTAAATTTCCGTTTTCGGCATCTGGAAAAGCAAGTGCTAGTGGCGCAAAAGACGGTTTTGTAAAAGTGATTTTTGACGCTAAATATGGCGAATGGTTAGGTTGCCACATGATTGGTGCTGGTGTTACCGATATGATTGCCGAAGCTGTTTTAGGTCGAAAATTAGAAACCACTGGACATGAAGTCTTAAAAGCAGTACATCCGCATCCAACCATGAGTGAGGCGGTAATGGAAGCTGTTGCTGCGGCTTATGATGAGGTTATACATCTTTAAGCTAGAAGCTAGAAGTAAAATATCAAAAAATGCGATTCAGATTTGGATCGCATTTTTTTATTACAATTTATAGCCCATACCGAGAAATATGCCATTTGGAGAAATCACTTCAAATCCTAAGGTGTATTTCATATGTAAATCTAAACTCGAAGATAGATTATAGGCAAACGCCAAATCTGCTCGTATTTTAAGCTTGACATTAAAAAAATCAAAAAAATAATTCAAACTTGGACCAAGGAGGATATTAAAATTGTGGCTGATATTATACTTTATATATATGGGCGCATTCAAAAAGTCAAAATCGCCAAGACTGATATATAGTAATTCGGGCTGAAAATGCAAATTATTTGTCATTTTAAAATCGACAAAGCAACCTATATAATACCCTGTTTCCACATTTGGATCTTCTCCAAAAATCCCTTCATTAACTTTGAAAAAGGTTAAATTAAGTCCGGCTTTAACACCAAGGTCGGTTGTTTGGGCTTGTGAATTAAATGAGCCGCAAATAGTTATAAGAATCAAAAAAACTTGACTAAATTTCTTCATATTATAATTGACCTATTTACACTTTTATTATTTATCCGAGTAAGAGTTCCTTCCTTAAGTTTGGGCTGAGACCATATGATTTAAGATGACTAGGATGATAAAAAACTTTGAATCGCCAATTCATAACTCTGCAAACCAAAACCCAATATTACGCCTCTAGCATTTGGAGAAATAAATGATTTATGCCTAAATTTTTCTCTTGAAAAGGTATTGGAAATATGAACTTCTACAACAGGGGTTGTAACAGCTTTAACTGCATCACCTATGCCAACAGAAGTATGTGTGTAAGCCGCTGCATTTAGAATAACACCATCATAAGAGAATCCAACTTCTTGGATTTTATCAATAAGCTCCCCTTCGATATTAGACTGAAAATGCTCAAGGGAAACATTCGGATATTTCTTAACTATGGCATCGAAAAACTCCGTAAAAGTTAAATTTCCATATATATTGGTTTCGCGCTTGCCCAATAAGTTGAGATTCGGGCCATTGATGATAATCAGTTTTTTCATGTTTTCGTTTTTAAAGCTTATCAATGCCATGAGCAGTTCGTTCATGAAACATGGGTATAAATATAATGGTTTTGCTTTTCGTTCGGGTCATGTATTAAATGTATTAAAATATGAGCATTAAAAAACCGAAGCGTTTGCCTCGGTTTTTAAATTTTTTATTTACTTAAAGTTAGAACATAAATCCAACTGAAACTTGAATAACGCTGTTTTTATTTTTAAAATCATCTGATCCTTCACCATCATAAATATTTGAAAGCCCCAAGTTATAACGTGCCGCAAAATTTAATCCGCTCTCCATTTTATAACCTAAACCAAATCCAACACCAAAATCAATACCTTTTGTTTCATCTTTAATATCAACTTCTTCAGATTCCGTTTCTCCATTAAAACTAGCCTCTCCATCTACTTTTGCCGATACTAAAACACCTATTTGAGGACCGGCTTCTATACTAAAACCTTCTACTACATATTATTTTGCCATAATAGGCAAACTAATATAATCTAGCTTATAAACTTCTTTAAATTCGACCGTTTCTCCAGCAAAACTTTCAGAATACTCATCTTTAGCTCCTATAGAAGTATATAATAATTCCGGTTGGACTGAAAAGTTTTCAGAAATCATAATTTCTGCTACACCGCCAACATGGAAAGATATTCGTGATTTAACGTCATCTGTCCCGTCTCCAGTAATAGATGCGAAATTAACACCAGCTTTAGCTCCAAATTTAACTTCCTGTGCATTTACGTTCGTAAATGCAAAAACCGCAACTGCGGCACATAATAATAATTTTTTCATAATATTTAAGTTTTAAAATTGATTAATACAAACTAAAGTCTTTTTTTTCAAAAAATAAAATTTTCCTACATAGTTATTAACAATCTTATACACAATTAAATATATAATAATGACTACCAGTACTTTACAATTTAAGTTATTAACAAAAACGCTATACTCTTGAGGAACTGTATTATGTTTCTATCTTTGATTCAACCAATAATTCGTTATTTTTAACCATGAAATGGGCACTAGCATTAGCAGATTATAAACACTATCTTCAAATAGAGCGTGGTTTATCTAAAAACTCCATTGTAAACTATAGCTATGACATCAAAAAACTAATGTTATATGTTGAAGAACATCAAATAAATGCATCTCCCATTTCCATTGATCATACCATTGTTAAAGATTTTATTTATTCAGTTTCCAAATCCATAAATCCAAGGTCACAAGCACGATTGATTTCTGGTTTGCGAAATTTTTTCGACTATCTCATTTTTGAAAACTACAGAACCACTAATCCACTGGATTTAATAGAGTCTCCGAGAATAGGAAGAAAATTACCTGATACATTATCTATAAAGGATATAGACAACTTAATTAATGCTATTGATTTAAGTTACCAATACAACGGTGTGAACCTTGGCGAACGAAACAGAGCTATTATTGAAACCTTATACAGTTGTGGTTTGCGTGTGAGTGAGCTTATAGAACTAAAAATATCGGATTTGTTTTTTGAAGAAGGTTTTATAAAAGTTACAGGCAAAGGAGATAAACAGCGTTTCGTGCCCATTGGAAAATCTACCCAAAACTACATAAAGATCTGGATCGACATTAGAAACCATATAGAAGTGCATCCCGATTCTAAAGATGTTCTTTTCTTAAATTACAAAGGTAAAAAACTGACACGCGCTATGATTTTTACCATCATAAAAACCTTAGTTGACAAAACTGGGCTTAAGAAAACCGTTTCGCCACATACCTTTAGGCATTCATTTGCGACACATTTACTGGAAAACGGTGCAGATCTGAGAGCTATACAAATGATGCTTGGCCATGAAAGCATAACAACAACAGAAATCTATATGCACGTCGATCGTTCTCATTTAAGTGAGGTGTTGAATAAATTTCATCCGAGGAAGTAGTGTTGGGTTAAGTGTACAGTGTTCAGTAAAATTTTTAAAGAAAAGTGCATTGCCTATTGCTGGTTTGGATTTATTTTGAAAACATCAGTTTTTCTGAATCAATATCAATTTTTGGAGTGTCCAACATGAAGTAACTATCCTTTAAACTAAAAGCGGATATAACTTCCAAATTATTAAATCTTACTTTTCCCAAGAATCTACAGTTGTTAAAACTCGTCGTATGGTTCTTTGTGTTGACAAAATCAAAATCCTGAACAAATATAGAATGGCTAAAATCTGCTTTATACCTAAACTCAGTATAATTAAAAAGCACTTTACCTCTGCAGTCAATCAATGCGAAATCAGTGTATTTAAAAAACTTCGCAGCACTGAATTGTAATTCGGAATTAAACAAGCTATTTTGAAAACTGGTGGAGTCATAAAACTCAGCACTCATAAAATTGGCCTTTTGATTAAAAAATGCATTTTGAAACCGCAAGGATCCTTCAAAAATACATTTATTGAAAAATGCATTTTCATGACAATTTAATTCTTCAAAATTAGCACTCTTATCAAACGTTGTTCCTGTAAAATCTATTCTACCGTTAATACTACTTCCTCTAAAATTCACGTCCTCTTCGAAAAAACAATCAATAAAAGTGACGTTTCCCTGAAAAGAAGTTAAGACAATACTTCCATTGTCCATTTTTCTAAAAGCACTTACTGGCTTTTTAAAAACGCATTTTTTAAACGTAACACCCGATTTTATATCGACTTGATAAACACCTTCACTAATTTGATGTGTCTCAAAATACGACGTAAAATCTATGGGCTCATCAATCGTTTTATTCTCAACGTAAACTGGCTCATCTGATAGTATTATTTTTTTTATGCTTTTATCTTCGTTGCTTGAAGAATTTTGGGTTGCGCAAGATAATTGAACCAAAGCAACCAATGCCAAAATGAAATGTTTCATGTGTTTGTATTTAGTATTATTTTAAGATGAAGTTTCTAAGCCTATGCGCAACAAATTATTGTACATAGGCTTGAAACATTCTTTATTATAAAAACTTAATTACCATAGTACTTATCCTTGGTACGTTGGATATGCTCATCAATCTTACTATCAATATTTCCATTTCTCTTTTCCTTTTTGATGAACTCTAAAATTTCCTTTTGGGTATAGGCATTTTTAAAGTTGTCCGTAACCGCAGTTTGACGCTCATTTTTCTTCAGGTTCTGTAGGTTTGGTTCAAGATTGTTAGCAAAATTAAACTGACTGATCTGGCTTCCATCACCTTGTTGGGAAGATGGTCTTGAACTATAACCGTAATCAAAATATTTTGGATCTAACGTCGTATAGAACAGGTTATTCATTTCATCTTGTTCGTTAAATTTATCTTCTGCATCAGCAATAAGTACCAAATAATAATACCCAGATAATTCTGGCATGTAATACGTTCTTATCTGACTTTCCTGTCCCCAAGCTGTTTGTGTAAAACTGTTACCAGAAGGAATATCAAGGTTAAAGACACAATTATCAGCAGTTGGACAATCGTACGTGTTCTGCGCAATTGAGGTGTTAAATTCATCGTAATAAATAACACCATAATCATTAGCGTTGAATGCATTAAAATAAATGTAATAGATAGACCAGTCGTCACTCGCAGAAGCGGTTTGGTTTCCAATATTATAGATATTAAAATCAATCACTCTTTCGGTTGGAATACCACTAAAATTATAATTCGAATAATCCGCAAAAACCCATGGTGCTAAATCAACACCTGTAGTAACAGGATCGACATCATCTGGTGGATTGTTATCGCCACCACCTTCTTGGTCTGATGCTATAAACAAAGGTTTGTCTCCGTTATAACTGGTACAAAATTCATTCATCATATAGTTATAATCTATCCAAATGTATCCAAAATCGCCCCAAGTATCACCCCAAGAATTAATAACTTTAAAGGCACCATTTGCCCCTTTGTTATCATCATAACCAGCAATGACCATGGCATGATAAGCATGCTGTCCGACATTATTATAAGAGGTGCTTGATGATAAAACAACGTCACTATTCCAGCTCATAAAGTTATCTGCTAATTTCGCACCAAGTATAACAGGTACGTTGTTTACCAAATTCTGCTTAATACTCTGAATACTCGCATCTATTTTTCTCCAATACTGTATTTTATTTTGACTCGCCTCAGTTGTCCAACTTGATTGCACATTGCTACTAGAACAGTTTCCTAAATTTGTATAAGGTACCGTTTGTGCAGTAGCAACACCTCTGTTCTGAAGTACGCCAAGCGCTTCTGTAAAATTAGTTCCGTTACAATCTGTACCTTTTTGGCTGTCTGGAATGGCCGTAAATAAGTCTTTAGCACTGAATTGATTGGACGGAGACGCTAATTGGGAAGAAGACAATCCATTACTCATTCCATTTAAAGCGGTTTTAATATTATAACCTACTGCCCACGACACACACGTACCATAACTTCCTTGATTGCCTATTGGCGGAAATTTAGGTACAAGATCTACCGAAGATGGCAAGCTGGAATTTCCGAAACTAAAATTGGTTGATGTAGGAATAGTACCTAAATCATCTTGTCCATTCCATCCTAGTGCGAATTCACTTTGTGGTTGCTCTTCTTCTTCAAAAGGTTCACTGTCTTTGTCACAGCTGACAAAAAAACATAATTGCAATGCTAAAATTGCAGACAAAAAGAAATTAATTTTTTTCATAATAATTGATTTAATAGTTCGATTTAATTGTTCGTATTACACATACATCGACATCTATTAAATATGTCATCATAAAAATTCAGAAAAATTTAACTTTATTTATCCTACCCTCATAATCATTAGAAAATGGCATAAAAAAATCCGGTATAAAACCGGATTTTAGTTATGATAAATATATTCGTTATTTTATTTAGCAATATTAACCGCTCTAGTTTCTCTAATTACCGTAACCTTTACTTGTCCAGGATACGTCATATCGGTTTGAATTTTTTGTGAAATCTCAAAAGATAAGCTGGCTGCTCTGTCATCCGTTACTTTTTCACTTTCTACAATAACTCGCAATTCTCTACCGGCTTGTATGGCATAAGCTTTCTTTACGCCTACAAAACCAAAGGCAACATCTTCCAAATCCTTTAAACGTTGTATGTAAGAATCCAGTACTTGTCGTCTGGCGCCTGGTCGTGCTCCAGAAATAGCATCACACACTTGGATTATTGGTGACAATAATGTTGTCATTTCAATTTCGTCGTGGTGCGCTCCAATCGCATTACAAACTTCTGGTTTTTCACCATGCTTTTCTGCCCATTGCATACCTAAAATAGCGTGAGGTGTTTCTACGTCAGTTTCAGACGATGGTACTTTTCCGATATCGTGCAATAATCCTGCTCGTTTAGCCAACTTAGGGTTTAAGCCTAATTCGGCAGCCATTACACCACAAAGTTTTGCGACTTCACGCGAGTGTTGGAGTAAGTTCTGTCCGTAAGATGAACGGTATTTCATTCGACCGACCATCTTTATTAATTCAGGATGTAAACCATGAATTCCTAAATCGATAACCGTTCGCTTACCAACTTCGATAATTTCTTGTTCTATTTGTTTCTCTGTTTTCCTAACAATCTCTTCAATACGTGCAGGATGTATTCTACCATCGGTTACCAATTTATGTAACGATAATCGCGCGATTTCACGTCGTACGGAATCAAAACAAGACAAGATAATGGCTTCTGGTGTATCATCTACAATAATCTCAACACCTGTTGCCGCTTCAATAGCTCTAATGTTTCTTCCTTCCCTACCGATAATTCTACCTTTAACATCATCAGATTCTATGTTAAAAACAGACACACAGTTATCAACAGCTTCTTCTGTACCGATACGCTGAATGGTATTGATTATAATTTTCTTAGCTTCTTGCTGAGCTGTTAATTTCGCCTCTTCCAAGTGATCTTGTATAAATACTTGAGCATCGGTTTTAGCTTCTTCTTTAAGCGATTCCACTAATTGTTCTTTGGCTTCTTCAGCAGACAAAGACGAAATGACCTCTAATTGCTTTATTTGACTTTTATGCGCTTTCTCTACTTCTTCTTGTTTCTTTTCAAGATGCTCCAACCTAAAGTCATAATCTTTTATTTTAGATTCTAAAGACTGGTTGGATTTTTTCGTCTTATTAAGCTCAGTGGAAACTTGGGATTCTTTGTCCCTAATGCGTTTTTCGGCTTCTGCCATTTTTTTGTCACGAGAAAAAATTACTTTTTCGTGCTCTGCTTTAAGCTCAATAAATTTCTCCTTTGCCTGAAGCATTTTATCTTTCTTGATGGACTCACCATCAGACTTTGCTTGTTTTATAATTGATTTGGATTCGTTTTCTGCATTCGCAATTAATTTAGAAGCCTTTCCTTTTTCTAAAGATTTAGCGATTACATATCCTAGTATTACTCCTACTATTCCGCCTCCAACTATATACATAATTGTGTTAGTGTCCATATTTACTGTTTAGTTTATTGGTGTTAGGTAAAACATTTAAAGTTTCCAACTGAAAGTTGGAATAAGCTCAACTAATTAGTTTTTACCAAAACTAAAGTTGCTATAAAAAAAAAGCCTACATCAGTTATCGGTTTTGTATAAACTCCTTAAAAACAAGTTTAGGGCTAACAAGCTGATCAAAAATCCGCCTGAGATACTTTGGATACTGAAACGAGTTCAGCACAAAGCACTAGCGGCACGATTTTACAACTTAAACTCACCCTTTTTAAAGAATTGATCGTTGAGTTTATCAAAAAATGTAACTAATGTAGGCAGTAACCTTTTATTTTAAAGAACGTACGAGTTAAATATGTGCTTGCAGCAACTCATTTAAAGCTTCTAACTTTTCCTGAACTTCTTCATTCACATACTCTTTATCTATTGACTTTTGCTCTACTTGAGCCGCAAACTGCAAAGCACACATGGCTAAAACATCTTGCTTATCCCTTACAGAGTAATTCTGCTCAAATTGTCCAATCATAGCCTCAATTTTTTTTGTGGCTTTTCGTAAACCTTCCTCTTGGCTCGGATTTATCGTTAATGGATAAACTCTATTGGCAATAGAAAGTTTAATTTTTAATTGTTCTGACATATAACGTCTAAATTTACAACTTTATTCTGATAGTTGCCCAATACAATGGTCAATATCCCTAATAAGTGCATTTATTTTGAGCTTTGTTTCTCGTTTATTTTCGTCACTACCAAGCATTGAATTTGCCATTTTGAGTGTATCATGTTTTTCAATCCAACCAGAAATCTCATCTTGTTGCTCCAGAAGTTTTTGCTGTTGTTGTTCTAATTGGTCTGAGAGTTTAGCGTTGGTCTGTTTTAAAACCTCTTGCTTATGTAAAATCTTACTGATTTTATTCTCTAATGCATCAACAATGTCTTCTATTTTACTCATTAAAACAATTCAATACTATTGAAACAAAGTTAACATACCTAACGACAAAACACAATTCTTTTAAGATTATTTTTTAAATTTTAAAACTAAAATAGTTAACTAAGATGTCAATAATTATAAAAGAACAAATTTAATTCTTTAAGCATCCAACTCTAGCGCTTTGCAAAGCTAAGGCCGTCGTGTTTATCCGCTTTCATTTATATGAAATGTTAGGTCATAGTAAAAAAGTGAAATCAAAGGTGTAGCTCTTAAAATTATTGTTTTAATAGACTTAAAATCAATATTTTCCTTTATATTTAAAATTTAATTTACTGACTATAAGCGCATTACTAGATTCACGTGAGAAAAGAAAACTATTTATTTCAGGTGATATAAATTGTAAGACCAGCGCTTCAAAATTTATAAACTAATTACATTTGCAAATCGATATCGAATTTATATTTTAGCTTATTATATGAAACAATTTTTGCTCTTCTTTTTACTCACATGCTCTGTTTATGGACAATCGGAATATCCGCAGGATTATTTTAGGCATCCATTAGACATTCCATTGGTGCTTGCTGGTTCGTTTGCTGAATTGCGTTCCACTCATTTCCATGGTGGGTTGGATATTAAGACGCAGCAAAGGGAAGGTTTAAAAGTTTATACAGCTGCTGAAGGTTACGTGAGTAGAATCAAAATTTCTGAATTTGGCTACGGAAAGGCACTCTATGTTACGCATCCAAATGGTTACACAACGGTTTATGGTCATCTTCAAAAGTTTTCCAAACGTTTAGAGGATTTTATTAAGGAGTGTCAATATGAAAAAGAAAGTTTTGAAGTTGAAGTTTTCCCTAATTCTGAAGAACTCTTGGTAGAACCCAACGAAGTGATTGGTTATTCTGGCAATACAGGAAGCTCTGGTGGACCGCATTTGCATTTTGAAATCAGGGATAATCAGGAGCGACCAATGAACCCTTTACTTTTTGGTATGCAAGTCAAAGATACCAAAGCACCTTATGTTTCTGCTGTATTTGCCTACCCTAAAGATGGAACTTCCACTATTAATGGTAAAAATGAACGCGTTGAATTACGTCTGATTCCAAAAGATGAAGGCGCATATGACGTTGAAAAAATAACAGCTTATGGCAATATCGGTTTTGGAGTGGTATCTAATGACAAGCAAGATTTAGCCCCAAATAATAATGGCGTCAGTAACATTCAGACCTTTTTTAATGGCAATAAAAGTCTCGAAGTCGATTTTAAACGCTTCAGTTTTGATGAATCCAAACACATCAGACGCTACGTGGATTACGACTATTATAAAAGTAACAAATCCAAAATTCAAAAGTTATTCATTGAACAGAACAATCCATTAAGCCTTTATAAAGATGCTTATGACAATGGTTTTGTTCTAGTGGAAGACAGTACAGCATCCGTTTATAAGATAAAAATAAATGATTACCATAAAAATGAGACTTGGGTTACCATTCCTATAGAGGGAAAACCTGAAACTATAGAGCAAGACGATTTCATAGATACCTCTGAAAAAGCTTTGGTCTACAGCAGTAAAGCAACGACTTTAAATTCTGGACTTATAAATGTAAAATTCTATGAAAATACGTTGTACGATGATACCTATATAAATTTTAGGGTGAATTCTGATACACTATTTCTAGACGAAGATAGAATTCCAATGCAAAAGAATTTTTATATCAATTACGATTTAAGCAACTATAAAAGCGAGCATCAAGAAAAATTATTTGTTGCCAGATATTATGGCAATTATTGGAAACCGTATTATGTATCTAGCTCACGTAAAGGCAATATATTAACAGCTAGGACCAAATCTTTGGGAACCTTTGCACTTGCTACAGATACCGTACCACCAACTATAAAGCCTATTAACTTTCAAGATAAAAAATGGATTAGTAAATATCGTTACTTAAAAGTAAAGATTGATGACGACCTTTCTGGAATAAGTAAATATAGGGCCACTGTGAACGGTAAATGGATTTTAATGGAATACGATTATAAAACCAATACCTTAACACATGATTTTAATGATAACATCGTTAAAGATACCAAGAACGAATTAAAAATAATTGTTACGGATAATGTTGGAAATAGTTCTACATTTGAAGCAACATTTTTTAGAAAATAGGAAATTAAGAATCAAGACCGCTTATGCTTCTAGAACCAAGAACATAGATGCTTATAGATGCTGAAAAATTTAAAGTATAAAATTAGCAAACTAGGAGGTATCTATATTTTGTGTCAGAAATAATGTGGTTATTCTATCCTCAAAATCACTTCGTTAAATTGTCCCCTTGATGGGACTTTAGTGGTGTTTTTTGAAAATAAGAATCTAAATTTCACGTTAACTGAACTAAGAAAAACTAAATTATTTGAAACGCTTACATTTTACTATCCTACTGAGCTTACTTTTTAGTCTGCTTTCCTTTTCACAATCTGCTACCATTAGAGGTGTTATTTTAGACGAAGCCAATATGCCGATTGAAGGCGTTAACATTAAGGCTAATACAGGCGAAGGTACAGCAACCAATAGCAATGGATTTTACGAACTTAAAGTGCCTTTTGATGTTGAAGTAACAGTTGAGTTCACTCATGTTTCCCACAAACGGGTAGAGCAGAAATTTAATTTAAAAAATGGACAGGAAATTGAATACAATCCTGTGATGCTAGTCGAAATAGAACAAATAGCAACCGTTGTTATTAATACGAATACGAGATTAAATGTTGAAGGCGTCGTATCCATTGATCCGTCAACTTTAAGAACTATAAAAGGCGCCCAACCTGGTGTTGAAAACATCTTAAAAACCTTACCAGGTGTTAACATTTCGAATGAATTAAGTACCCAATATTCCGTAAGAGGTGGAAATTTTGATGAAAATTTAGTTTATGTGAACGAAATTGAAGTCTATAGACCATTCCTTATTCGTTCTGGAAACCAAGAAGGTTTGAGTTTTGTGAATACAGATATGGTACATAATGTCGATTTTTCTGCTGGCGGTTTTCAGGCGAAATATGGCGATAAGTTATCATCGGTTTTAGATATTACGTATCGAAATCCTGTAGATTTTGGCATTAGAGCCGATTTAAGTTTGTTGGGCGGAAGCGTTACTGCCGAAACCGTTTCAAAAGATGGAAAATTTTCAGGGATTGCAGGTGTGCGTTATAGAGATAATAGCTTGTTGCTGAATAGCCTCGAAACGGAGGGCAATGTAGAACCCGTTTTTGCTGATGCGCAAACCTATTTGACTTATCGTTTTTCGAGCAAATTCCATTTGAATTTTTTAGGGAATATATCCTTGAACAAATACAATTTTCAACCTGAGAACAGACAGACCAATTTCGGGACTTTAGAAAATCCTGTGGCACTTTTGGTGTTTTATGACGGTCAGGAAAATGACCAATACCAAACCTATTTCGGAGCTTTTAAGGCCAATTATTTCGCTTCAGATGATTTAACGTTAAAACTTATTGCTTCGGCTTACCATACCACTGAACAAGAATATTTCGACATATTGGCACAATATCGATTAGGCGAAGTCAATACCAATATTGGAGATGAAAATTTAGGGGAAGTGGAGTTTAGTGAAGGTATTGGCTCCCAACTCACACACGCTCGAAACGATTTAGATGCATTTATTGTCAATGCAGAGCATCGAGGCGACTACAAAGTTGATGACGAAAGCACCATTGAATGGTCTGTAAAATATACACATGAAGATATTAGAGATCGTTTGGTAGAATACGAAGTCATTGATTCCGCAGGCTTCTCAATAAGACCACCACGATTTAGTGAGCCTAATCCGCAACCTTACGAACAGTTTACAGGACCATTAACGGCGTTTGAAAACATAAGAGCTTTAAATTTTATAAAGATTAACAGACTTCAAGCTTTTGCACAATACAGTAAACAAACGGATTGGAATGGACACGAAGCATTTTTCAATGCAGGTGTAAGAACACATACTTGGAATGTGAGTGGCGATGGAATTTCAGATAGTAAAACACAAACTGTGGTTAGTCCAAGAGCTCAATTTGCCATAAAACCAGATTGGGAAAAAGACATGCTTTTTAGAATCGCAGGTGGCTTATATTACCAACCACCATTTTATAGGGAGCTGAGAGATTCTTCCGGTACAGTGCAACCTAACGTAAAAGCACAACAATCCTTTCATATCGTTGTAGGAAACGAATACAGTTTTGAAATTTGGGAAAGACCTTTTAAATTGGTTACTGAAGCTTATTATAAAGGCATGACGGACGTGAATCCTTATACACTGGAAAACGTTAGAATTCGTTACAGCGCTGACAATAATGCCAAAGCATATGCTTATGGCCTGGACTTAAGACTGAATGGCGAGTTTGTGCCTGGCACAGAATCCTGGTTTAGTTTTGGGTATTTGAAAACTGAAGAAAACATTGACAATCGTGGGTATATTGCCAGACCGACCGACCAACGGTTAAAATTCGGTGCTTTGTTTCAGGATTATGTACCGAATATGCCAGACTTAAAGATGTATTTAAATTTGGTTTACAACACAGGAGTTCCTGGTGGTTCGCCTAGTTATGCAGACCCTTACGTTTATCAACTCCGCTTACGCGATTATCGACGTGCTGATTTAGGAATTTCGTACCAATTGGTCAACCCTGAAAAAGCCTATGATGCCAAATGGAAAAAATCAGTTAAGGAACTCTCCATTGGGTTTGAAATCTATAACATGTTCAACAACCAGAATTCCATAACCAATACTTGGGTAAGGGATGTTTATTCCAAAGCCCAGTATGCCATTCCCAATTATTTAACACCTCGTGTTTTTAATGTACGATTGTCTGCTAGATTCTAAATTTTCTTAAGAATTTGAATATAGTTTCTTGGTTTTTTAGTGGAACTACCAATTTCGACGATTATCGAACGCTCTATGCATTACAATTTCGTTAAGTTTGTAAATCACTAATTCACTTTTAGTTACCCTACTAAACTTTAGTGCAAAAATTTAAGAATATGAAACTTTCTTTCTTTGCCTGTTTAATGCTATTTTTTTCCTTTTCTTTCGCACAATTGAGTGTACGGAATGATGCATTTGTCTTTGTTAACGATGAAGTGCTTTTTGTTAACGACGATGTCAATCTTGAAGAAGCAGATTCAAAAATTTATTTAAGGGATGAATCCCAACTCATTCAAGGGACAGGTACGACTGGAAATTCTGGTGTAGGAGAACTTAGTGTTTATCAGAATAGTGAAGTGAATCAATTTGCTTACCATTATTGGTGTTCTCCAGTTGGAGGCGTACTATCTAATACACTTACAAATAATGCTTTTCAAATTAATCAAGTAGATGATCCTCTTTTAAGCACTTTAGATCCTATTGATAGCAATGATGCTATTTTTACTAGTGCTTATGATGGCTCGTCAAGTCCTTTAACAATTTCCACACGTTGGTTATGGATGTTTGTAACTTCTGATGAGTATAGTGAATGGATTCCAGCTACTAATCCTGGAAATCCAAATATAGATGTTACTACAGGTTTAGGGTTTACAATGAAAGGAATGGGACCTAATGGTGGAACAATTATTCAAAATTACGACTTTAGAGGTAAGCCTAATAATGGTACTATTACAAACTCCATTGCAGCAGAACAGTTTACACTAATTGGCAACCCTTATCCTTCTGCGCTTGATGCTGCAGATTTTTTATGGGATCCACAAAATACCAATTTAGATG
Source organism: Winogradskyella schleiferi (assembly GCF_013394655.1). NCBI lineage: Bacteria > Pseudomonadati > Bacteroidota > Flavobacteriia > Flavobacteriales > Flavobacteriaceae > Winogradskyella > Winogradskyella schleiferi. The sequence continues at coordinate 1,242,100 of NZ_CP053351.1, read as the reverse complement.
AAGTTAATGCACCACCTGCAGGCACAACAGGTGCCATTTATTATTGGGAGCAAGACGTAACGAATTCTAATTCGCACTATTTAGACACTTATGTTGGTGGTTATGCATCATACACTTGTACAGAACCTGATGGCTCCGATAATATTGTAGAATCGTTTGTACCTGCAACCATGATTTTTTATTTAAGTGATGGTTCTCCTGCAGCAACGCCGCCTAATGGCACAGGAGGAAGAGTAGCAAGACGTTATATTCCAGTTGGGCAAGGCTTTATGGTAGAAGGTGCTGAAAGTATCGCACCTGGCTCATTAGTCTATGTAAAAAATAGTCATAGAGATTATGTTAAAGAAACCGCAGCAAACAGTCAGTTTTTTAGAAGTGCCAATGTTAGTACTTCAGATACAGATGCAACTAATCAGTATGATGAAAATGGGAATTTTATAGTACCAGATGATTACAAGAGATTCAGAATGATTGTAAGTTTTAACGAATTATATTCGAGAGAATTACTTGCCAACTTTCATGATTCGGCTTCTGAAGGATTTGATTATGGCTTAGAAGCAAAACGACCTAGTGAGGTTGAATCTGATGCATATTGGATTCAGAATAATGATGCTTATGTTATACAAGCTCATAGTTTTGATGTTAATTTAAAGATTCCATTGGTCCTTGAAGTTGAGGAACAACAACCAATCAGCTTTGGTATTTACGACATACAGAATTTTGATACCAATCAAAACATTTATATCCATGATATTGAAACTGATATTTATGTGAACTTAAATAGCCAGAATTACCATATTAACTTGGATGCTGGCAACTACACAGATCGCTTCGAAATTGTATTTACCACAGAAAGCACTTTGAGTATTGATGAATTAGATATCACATCTTTAACTATTCTTCAAGATAATGGTAAACATCAACTTACGGTTCAAAATCCGAATAGTTTAGATATTAAATCTGTAGAAATTTTTGATGTTGCCGGAAAACAAATCTTGAAAGGTAATTACAATGCTATTGAGGAGCAATACAATTTATCTACATTGAATTTGAGTGATGGCGTGTATGTTGTAAACGTATCTATGTACTCAAACACTAAAGCAAAATCTAAGAAGATCATCGTTAAGAATTAACAAATGTCTTTAAAACATTAATGACATAATCTAATTCTTTTTTAGTATTATAAATACTGAAAGAGAAACGGACAGAAGGCTGCTTTAATTTTTCTTCATTCAAAATTTCAGTCAACACATGCGATTGTTGGTTACTCCCGCTTTGGCACGCACTCCCCTTTGAGCAAGCAATCCCTTTTAAATCGAGTTGGAATTGAAGCATCGCAGCTTTTTCTGGAGCAATGGGCAAACACACATTAACCAAGGTATAAGTGCTATTAATCTCGTCTGAGCAACCGCCATTAAAACTTGCTTTTGGCATATGCGTTTTTAGCTGTTGAATGAAATAAGATTTTAAACCTGAAACATATTGCTTTTCTTTTTCAAGGTTTGCATAAGCAATTTTTAAGGCTTCATCCATACCAACAATATTATGGATGGATTCTGTACCAGCTCTATAGCCTCGCTCCTGTTCGCCACCAAAAATCATTGGTTTCAATCCAGATTCTTTCCTGATAAAACAAAAACCAACCCCTTTTGGCCCATGAAATTTATGAGCGCTTGCTGCTAGAAAATCTATAGGTATCGCTTGTAAGTCTATTTTATAATGACCAACGGATTGTACGGTATCCGTATGGAACATGGCATTGTATTTTTTGCAAAGTTCTGCGACACGCTTAATATCTAAAATATTTCCAACCTCGTTATTAATATGCATTAAACTAACTACAGATTTGTTACCCGATTGTAGTAATTCTTCTAAATGCTCGTAAATAATTACGCCACAGTCGTCAACATTTACAAATTTCAACGTTATGTTATACTCTTTTTGTAATTGTTCCGCTGTATGTAAAACAGCATGATGCTCTATTTTAGAGGTGATGATTTCGGTTACGCCTAAATCTCTAACGGTACTTCGTAGCGCAAGATTATCGGCTTCCGTTCCTCCAGAAGTAAATACAATTTCTGATGCAGCCACATTGAAATATGAAGCTATATTTTTCCGGCATTGTTCCAAAAGTGCTTTAGACGAGCGACCAAAACTGTGCGTAGAGGATGCATTTCCATAGTTATTCTGTAAAACTTTCGTCATACGGTCAATAACTTCTGGTCTTATAGAAGTTGTAGCTGCGTTATCCAAATATACTTGCTTCATATATAACTCGTCTTTGCTGCAAAAATATCGTAAATAAAATTATTTAGATAATGGAGCGTTATAATTTTACAAATCCTTTATTTTTGTTGAAAATTGAAGCTATGATACGTCGTTTTTATATCCTTTTTTGTTTGGTCTTTATGGTCGCCTGTGATGATGGTGATATTCTTACAGTTGAATTAGAATTTGATGAAGAATTGGAAATTTGCGATAATTTTGTAGCGTCATATTTAATTTATAACACAAAATCTGATCCTAATGAATCCTTAACCTTATTGCTTCCAAAGCCAGAATATGAAGATTTATTTTTGTTTCCCACACCAGAAGGAGACCCTGAAATAATACAACTCTCAGATTCGGATGTCCAATTTAATTATCGTTCATATAATATTAATCCCAATGCACTATTATGTGATGTCATTACAAATTCTGAATTAGTAATTACAGAGGATTACCCAGCAGATGCAGGTACCGCTGAGGTAACCGTGACAGTTTTAGATGATGATAATGATGGTGTTCCAAATGAGTTTGAAGGTATTTCAGGAGACCAATATGAAGATGGCATTTATTGGGATTCTCAAGATTGGGATGACGACGGAATCCCTGATTACTTGGATGAGGACGACGATAATGATAATGTATTAACCAAATTCGAACTAAATGACGAAGATGATGATGATGATGACCCAACTACAAATCCACTAAATTCAGACGCAGATGTACCAATAACAGGAGATAATTTTCCGGATTATCTTGACGACGACGATGATGGTGATGGAATTCCTACTTATCTAGAGGATGTAGATGGTGATAAAAATCCACGAAGTGGTTCAGTAGATCAAGTTGTGGATGTAGAAGGAATAAGTGTTTATCGTTATTTATATAATCATGAAGATTATATGGACCCATATCCAGATCCAGGAAAAAGAATTACAACATTCAGTAGAGTAGTAACCACAACATTTGTTGTGCGAGATATTGACTTAGAAGTTCTAAGAACAACATTTATTAGTTTAGGGACTTTGGGCACTTCTTTAACAATTACGCCTGACGTATTTGATGAAGACGAAGACTAAGGCTCAATATTCTGAAAAATCCGAACCTCAGTAGCACCTAAACCATAAGTTTTATAATCTGCATCATAAAACTTTACATTGTTATAACGCCCAAAAAGCGTTTCCAGCTCTTGGCGAAGCACGCCTTCTCCAACACCATGTATAAATACAACTTTAGGAATGCGTTTTCTGATGGCAAACTCCAATTGGCCTCTTGCGGTGTCTAATTGTAAATTGAGTATATCAAAATTAGACATCCCTTTCGAAGATTTTGTTAATTGATGAATATGCAGATCGACTTCAAACTTTGGAGCGTGTCGCTCTTTGGGTTTTACCGTTGGCGTTGATTTTCGTTTTATGGATTCCTTTTCTTTTTTTACTGCTTCAAAATCGGTGTTGTAAACGGCATTTTCAAGCGAATTTCCCGACGACGTCAACATGAGCTCATGAGCTTCAAACTGCAAATCGAAACCGTCGTCAGCCTCAACCGTAATTGTGTTTTCTGAAATCCTCGTTATAATTCCAGTGATATCATCATCAATGGTTTCCACCTTATCGCCTACTTTAAACTTCATCCTCTTTCTCTGTTTTTATGGAAGATTCTTCAGGTTTATCGTGCTTACTTGGAATATTTCTAGAGGTTCTATAAATCCCAAACATTAAAAGTACAATACCACCTATTAATAAATATACATTTTGCTCAGCTTCGGCTTGGGCGTAAAAGGCTACCAATCCGCCAACGATGATGCATATCAAATTTATAATTCTGGACATATTCATTTCAAATGGATTATTAATGAACTTGGTTAGACGTTTTTAATGAGTTATAAAATTGTCCTTTTTCGCCTTAATACAAAAAGTTTAAACAAGTTCACCAACAAAAGTAATATATCAAAGATTAATACATCTTTTTTTCGACAGGAATTACAGGTATTAACACAAATCCATTAAAACGTTCTGTAGATTTTTTCACCTATTTGATTAGAGTATAATATGCAATTTGTTAAATTAGCACTATGCTTATTATTGCTAATGGACTTGAAGATTATATGTTGCCATGCCTAAACAAAAAACTGTTAGGGTTTGAATGTATGGGATGTGGAATGCAACGTTCGATTGCCTTAATATTTAATGGGAAACTGATTGATGCCTTTTTTATGTATCCAGCGATTTATACATTAATCGTCTTTTTTGGGTTTTTAATTGTCAACAGTTTCTGGAATATTAAGAACAGTAATAAAATAATTATTATCTTGGCTTTAACCAACGTGTTTATAATTGTAACCAATTTTATAATCAAACTTTACTTAAAATAAATTTCAAAAATTATGGAACAACAAAAATTAAACCCAGCTATTGTTTATGTATTAGCTATTATTGGATTACTGTGCTGCTGTATTGGAGGCGCTGGAGTTTTCCTTGCAGGACCTGCATTTTTAATTGCCCAAAGTGGTTTAAAAAAAGCGAGCCTGAATCCAGAGGATTATGATCAAAGTAGTGTAAAAGCTATGAATACCGCCAAAATTGTGGCGCTAGTAATCTTAATTATAAATGTGGTTTACTTAATAATGACGGTCTATAGAATATATACTGTTGGTTGGGACGAATTAATGAGACAATCCCAAGAAATGATGGAACAATGGCAACAAAACCAATAGTTTAATCTTAATAACACAAAAAGCGATTTTCTCAATTGAAAATCGCTTTTTTTATGAATTAAATTTTCTATTATTCAAATTCCTCTAAAGTCTTCGTGATTATGGAAACACAATCCAGTAACTGATCTTTGGTCATTACCAAAGGTGGTGCAAATCGAATAATATTACCATGGGTTGGTTTTGCCAATAAACCGTTATCCCTTAACTTTAAGCAAATATTCCAAGCGGTATCACTGTCTTCTGAATCGTTGATTAAAATAGCATTCAACAACCCTTTTCCTCTTACCGCATTAACGATAGAACTCGTTTCAATAAACTTACTAAGTTCACTCCTAAACAATTGTCCTAATTCTTCTGCGTTGTTTGCTAACTCTTCGTCTTTAATGACTTCTAGAGCTGCTATTGCAACTGCCGCTGCCACAGGATTACCACCAAAAGTACTTCCATGGTTTCCTGGTTGAATAACGTTCATTATACTATTATTGGCCAAAACCGCAGACACAGGATATGCACCACCAGACAAGGCTTTTCCTAAGATTAGGATATCTGGTTTAACTTCGGGAGTTCCCGAACAATGTTTATCCGCACAACTGCAATTGCCGCAAGTCGCTAATAAACGACCTGTTCTTGCAATACCTGTTTGTACTTCGTCTGCAATAAACAAAACATTATATTTTTCACACAATGCCTTTGCTTTTGACAAATAACCGTCACTTGGTACAAATACGCCAGCTTCGCCTTGAATAGGCTCAACCAAAAAACCAGAAACATTAGAATTACTTTTCAAGGTATGTTCTAAAGCTTCAAGATTATCGTAGTCAATTTTAATAAAGCCTTTGGTATAAGGTCCAAAGTTTTTACGAGCTACAGGATCGTTACTAAATGAAATGATAGTTGTGGTTCTTCCGTGAAAGTTATTTTCGCATACCACAATTTCGGCTTCATTCTCATCAATCCCTTTGACTTCGTAAGCCCATTTTCTACAGATTTTCAAAGCAGTTTCCACGGCTTCTGCTCCTGTATTCATTGGTAAAAGCTTATCGAACTTAAAGGTTTCAGTTGCATATTTCTCAAACTTACCCAACATGTCATTGTAAAATGCTCTCGATGTTAAGGTCAAGGTTTGTGCTTGGTTTGTCATTGCGTTAACAATCTTAGGATGACAATGTCCTTGGTTTACTGCTGAGTATGCAGAAAGGAAATCATAATATTTTTTTCCTTCCACATCCCATACATGTACACCTTCTCCTCTACTCAAAACTACAGGTAGTGGATGGTAATTGTGCGCACCATATTTGTTTTCTAAATCTATCGCTTGCTGCGATGTTACTTGGTCTAAAACAGCCATTTTAAATAATTTAAGGTTTATGCCTTAGTAAAAGGCACCGTTCAACATTGCTAACAATGCAAACATGAATAATTAAATCTCGCTTAGCGAGTTCCTTATCTACCTTTTTCCTTTCAGCCTTTGCTCACAGTAACTTTAGTGAAGATGTGAAGACTGAAAATTCAGCGTGGGAAAGAAATCATCCTTAGAGGTGTGCAAATTACAAATAATAACGCTGAATAAAAACTTACTCCGAAATTTTTGAAGCCAATGACGACACTTGCAATTCCAATCGCTTTATTTCCCGATGCGTGGCGTTTTTATGCATTTGCATCCATGCATAAATCTTCATCATACTCATGGTAATAAAACAAACAAAAAAACCTGCGATCCAAAGCATTAAATCATTCGTGTTTTCCACTTCCATAGTTTGAATAAGGCAGTATATGGCTAACCCAAATGCGATAATATTTACAATATGCATGACTACCGTGAACCATACATTTTTGCCTTTATATAAACCAGCAATCATGGCGAATACACTTTGTTCTTCAAGCGAATCGTAAAATTTAGCTTCTTCCTTTGTTAAGGTTTCTTTAATTAATTGGTCTATGTCTTCTTTTTTAGTTTTCATTACAAAATTTGTTTTGTAATTCCCACGCCTGCCTGTCTACAGACAGGAACGTGGGAACCTTGTTAATACTTATTTTTATTCTTTAGTTCTGTTTTTAATTTTTCTCTAGCATGAAACAATCTCGATTTTGCTGTTCCTACTGATATATGTAATAAATCACTTATTTGTTTCAAACTATAAGCTTCAATGTAAAAAAGTTGTACGACCATTTTTTGATTATTTGGCAATGCTTTAACTGCTTTCAACAATCGCAGTTTTACCTGATCGCTTTCTGAATAAACGTGGTCTTCACTTTTAATTTCAAATTCATAACCAATACTTTGTTTTTGGTTCTTGGATTGTAACCTTAACCAATCCGTCGCTTTATTACACACAATTCGATAAGCCCAAAACTTGAATTGTTTAGGTTCTTTTAGACTTTCAATTTTACTAATAATAATCGTCCAACTATCTTGTGCAATATCTTTCGCTGCATCTTTATCTTTTACCAACCAATAAGCCTTATCACAAAACAATTTGTGCCAACGTTTTACCAAAGCCGCTAATGCCTTTTTGTCTCCACTTATATAAGCTTCAACTAATTTTTCATCTATACTTCGGTCGGTTTTCAATTAAGCGATTTTAGTTTGTAACGGTTTTCTTTTATAAATTTCTCTCAATAATTTTACCCAAAAATTATATGTTGCTTTCTTTTTAGCTTCAGTAAAGTAATTTTCTACTTTATTAAAAGCATCTTCAATTAAGGCATCATGCAACCATCGAATCACAAAAATCCATAATAAAGAGGTTTCAAACGTTGTTTGAATGTTAATCTCATGTCGGATTTCTGTTTGATTTTCGTTTAATGCTTCAATTTTAAACTCGTGTGTACCCATAAATCCTTCGGGTCTTGAAAATTGAAATTTAATATAATCATCCTCATTAAATTCAATAATAGTATATCTAATGCTGCCGTGACCACCTTTACTTCCAACATTCAATCCTTCTAAAAATTTTATGGCTGGCCAATTTTCGTAAGGCCAAATCAAATCGTTGGTAGTTGCTAAAGTTTTAAATAATTTCGAAACCTTTTCTTTAGGTTGATGGATTCTTCTGGTATGGACATTTGTAACTTTCATACTCTAAAGACGAAAGAATTCTGAAAAGGTTCAATTAATTTAACAAAAAAGAACCTAGACCGCTTACTGAAACAAGTTCAGCACAAGGCGCTTTTAAAATCAAGAGTAAAGACTTCACTCGTAAACATTCAAATTTAATTGAAATTTATAACATATATAAACAGATTGAAAGTCGTGTTAATTCATGAAATATAAACTATTCACTTAGAAAAACTATCAGTAATTACCGAACAGATTAGGGGAAATTAGTGAAAATCGTGTCAAAAAACTTTAATGGCCGAATCAACAATTATAAAAATGCATAGATTTATCTAAATTTAAAAATCAATAAAGATATCTTTGCATCCAAATTAATTGAAAACATGCCAAAAAGAGAACGGAACAAATTTGTAAAACGCGGACAAATCATTGATATCTTAATCGAAGATTACGCTTTTGGCGGCAAAGGCATTGGTCGTATTCGAAACGAACATGGCGAATTTGTGGTTTTTGTACCTAATACTTTACCTGGGCAATTGGTGAAAACCCAAATTAAAAAGACTAGCAAGAAATATGCGGAAGGAAAACTTTTTGAAGTCTTAAAGCCTTCAGAAGATGAAATTGATATGCCATACCAAAGTATTCCTGGCGCGCCTTATATTAATTTACCCATTGAAAAACAGCACCAATATAAAAAGCAAAGTACCTTAGAATTATTTAAACGTATCGGTAAAGTCGCTGATATTGAAGATAAGTTTGACGAGTTTGTAACCTCACCAAACACTTTCCATTACCGAAATAAAATGGAGTATGGTTTTTCTGCCATTGGTTATAACCACGAATTGAAAACTGATGTCGATGAATTTACATTAGGTTTTAAAAAACGTGGCACATGGTGGTGTGGCGATAATCTGAATAAAGATTCAGGCTTATTTGATGCCGAATTTGAAAATCATCTTAAAGACATCAGAGCGTATTGCATAGAAACAGGTTTAGCGCCTTGGCACGCTCCAAAAAAGAAAGGTTTCTTTAGATATTTTGTAGTCCGGAAATCATATAAAACCAATAAACTCTTATTTAATTTGGTAACCACATCTTACGATTTACCAAAATTTGATTTGGATGAATTCGCAAATTTTCTGGTAGAATTATTTGGCGATAGAGTTGCGGGATTATTACATACCATAAATGATGAAATTGGAGACAGAACCATAGCTACCACAGGAAGTATTTCACTAATTTATGGTAATGATAAAATAGTTGAAGAATTACTGGGTTTACATTTTGAAATCAGTATGAAAAGCTTTTTTCAAACCAACCCTAAATGTGCCGAAAAATTATATGCCAAAGTCGTTGATTATGCGTTAGAAAATAAAGATGCTGTTGATAATACCGTTGTTTTAGATTTATTTTGTGGCACAGGAACCATTGGCCAAATCATAGCCAACAAAGCAGACAACACTAAAATTGTTGGTGTAGATATTGTTGCCGCTGCGATTAAGGATGCCAAAGAAAACGCAAAAAGAAACAACATAGAAGGTTTAAAATTCTATGCTGCTGATGTTGGGAAATTTTTAAGTGAACATCCTGAATATACCAACAAAATAAGAACCATCATTTTAGATCCAGCAAGAGCCGGAATTGCGCCCAAAACTCTTAAAAAAATAATAAACCTAAATGCAGAACGTTTGGTTTATGTATCTTGTAATCCTGCGACGCAGGCAAGGGATACGGAGCAATTAATGGAAGCTGGTTATACAATTAAAAAACTCAGTTTGGTCGATCAATTTCCGCATACGGCACATATTGAAACAGTTGTGCTTTTTGAAAAAGAATGAAAGAAGACTTTAAGTATGAATAGAAATTTTTAAATAACCTAAAACTGAAGTCAGAAGACGGATGACCGAAGACTGAAGACTGAAGACTGAAGACTGAAATAAACAAATTTGAAAAGATCACTGATTTTAATAAGTTTTATCACTTTAGCAATAATAAGCTTTAATTGTGAACGCGATGATATTTGCGCGGAAACGACTGCTACTACACCTCGATTAATTATTGAGTTCTATGATGCTGATGATCTGGAAGTATTAAAAAACGTCCCGAGGATTACGGTTTATGGAGACGGTTTAGTAACAGATGAAGATGGTACGTCTATTGAACCCACAGAATCATCAGATGCCACATTACTATATAACGAAAATGCGAATACGGTGGAATTACCTTTAATGATTGGTACTGAAGGAGAAACTAATACTGTTCGTTATATATTTGAAAAAGACACTAACCTACGTGTTGACGAAACAGGAGACTCAAACATTGACGTTTTGGAAATCTCATACAAAACCGATTTTATTTATGTCTCAAGAGCTTGTGGGTACAAAAGCATATTTACAGAATTAAGTATCTCCAGAGAACCCGATGATGCTGAGCCATGGATAGCAAATATAATTATAGAAGAAAGCATTGAAAATACTGTAGAAAATGAAAACACAACACATGTACGCATCTATCACTAGAAGTGTAATTATATTGCTGTTGTTTTCTGCAATGGCTTTTGCGCAAGAGGATAAGAAAACGGTCAAAGACACTTTAATTTACAAGCAAAAGTATGGGCTTAGACTTGGAGCTGATATAAGCAAACTAGCACGAACTTTCCTAGATGATGACTATTCTGGTTTTGAAATCATGGGAGATTATCGTCTTACTAAACGTATCTATATTGCTGGCGAGATTGGTAACGAAGAACGCATCTTAGAAACTGATTATTTAAGTAACACTACAAAAGGCAGCTATTTCAAGGCTGGAGTTGATATGAATTTCTACAAAAACTGGCTCGATATGGAAAACATGATTTATGCAGGTTTCCGGGTTGGTGCAAGTTCCTTTAGCCAAACATTGAATAATTATACCATTTACGATGTTTATAGTCAATATTGGGGAGAGCAATTTACAGTTGACGAAGGTACAGAATATAGTGGACTATCAGCACTTTGGGTAGAGCTTCAAGTGGGATTAAAAGCAGAATTATTCAACAATTTTTTTGCTGGTGTTAACGTACAACTAAAAGTTTTACTTTCGGAAAAAGAGATTGATAATTACGAAAATCTTTATGTTCCCGGATTTAATAGAACTTTCGATAGTAGTGCATTTGGTGGTGGTTTTGGGTTTAATCTATCTTACTTAGTACCAATATTTAAGAAGGATAAGATTGTGATTCAAGAAAAAGAAGTGGAAGAATAAGAACTCAAATCACAAATTAAAAAATCCAAATTCCATTTTAGTAATAGTCTTGATTCTAGATTCTAATCAAAAGAAATAACTTTACTACTCCTCGCCTTTACTTTCAAGAAAAATCCCTATCTTTTCTTTATCAAAATCCTTCATATGCATAAAGACGATATTGCCGATTTAATTGACACTAAACATTCTGAATTGATTTCTTGGTTAGAAAACCAACCAGACGACTCATGGACGCAAGGACCAGAAGGGAAATGGACTACAGGTCAGCAAGTATTGCATTTATTACAAAGTATAGTTCCGCTTAACAATGCATTGAGTATGCCTAAATTTTTGTTGCGTCTTAAATTTGGAAAGGCGAATAGACCAGTAAGAAATTACGATGATATCGTAAAACGTTACCGAGAGCGACTAATAGATGCGAAAGGAAAAACTTATAAAGGTTCTCAAAATATGAAGATTCCGACTTTAGCAGACAAACAATATCTTTTAAACCGATTGCAAACCGAAGAAAAGAAACTACAATACAAAACCAGGCGAATTAGCGATAAGAATCTAGACACCGTAGTTTTGCCACATCCTTTAATGGGAAAAATGCCAGTTCGAGAACTAATTATGTGGACGGCCTATCATGTGGAGCATCATACTGAGATTTTGAAGACTAAATACGGTCAAGTTTCGGTCGCTCATTGAAAAAATGGTTTTATTGATTTAACCCTTTCATATTTTTATCTGTGTCCTCATATAGCGATTTCTTTATGAGTTACTGATTTTTTTTTGCGATACTTCAGCGTTTCAAAAAATTAGTCTCCAAATTATTTATTAAATTTCTATCTTTAAAAAAACTTTTCTTCAATGCGCTATTATTTATTACTTATCTCGTTTTTATTGCCTTTATTGGCTTCCTCGCAATCCTACGACACTGAAATTTTCTTATTTGATATAGAAATCAATAATTCAAAAATCCAAATTAAGAATGGTAAGAATATTTCCAAGAATAAAGGCTATGATAATCAACCTTCATTTTTAGATGATCGTTATATTGTATTCGCATCTGCCAGAGACGGTCAAATTGATATTGCTAAATACGATACACGTTACGATGCTAAAGTTTGGGTGAATTTTACGGAAGGTGGCGAATATTCCCCATTAAAAATCCCTAATCAACAAGAAGTTTCTGCAGTGCGCTTAGATCAAGATGGCAAACAACAATTGTACGCTTACAATTTAAGTAACGGTAATTCCACAGACCTTATTAATAATTTAGTCGTTGCTTATTATACTTGGTTCGATCAAAATACTATTGTATCAGCTGTTATTGAAAATGAAGAACTCAACCTTTATGTTACCAACCTCAAAACCGGTACTAACAAAAAATATGCATCTAATGTAGGTCGTTCTTTTCATAAAATTCCGAATTCGGATTTCGTGAGTTTTATTTCAAAAGCAAATGGCAATCAATGGCAAATAAAAGCCATAAACCCAAAAACCGGTAAGATTAAACTTATTGCAAACACCATAAAAGATGTTGAAGATATGTGCTGGCTTAATAGTAAAACATTGCTTTCAGGAAAGGATAACTTCTTATATAAATTAAGACTTCAACGTGATAACAATTGGAAGAAAATAGCAGATGTGTCCACTAAAGGTATTTTAAAAATCACACGGCTTTCAGCTAATTCCGCTGGCACAAAATTATTGATTGCTGGCGATATTATAGCTACTGAAGTAGAAGAGCCTACGAAAGAAACACCCAAAAATGTCAATGAAGATTTAGCTGCAAAAATTGTACAGAAGCATGTTGAACCTTTTAACAATAGACAATTAGATGAATTTGCAAATGCTTTCGACACCAATATAATTGTAAACCGATTTCCAAGGGCAAAAATGTATTCTGGCCGAACGACTTTAAAAGAACATTACCGACAGTTTTTCAAAAAAAACGAAACAACTAAGGTTAAAATCCTCAACAGAATGACCCTTAAAAACATGGTCGTCGATGAAGAATTGGTAACAATTGACAATACAACGAATAGACAAATTACCATTTATGAAACCGATGAATACAATATCAATACCATGACGTTCATTGAAAACTCTAAAACGGATACTAACCCTGAGTATATAGTGAATGAGCAACTAGAAGCTTATAACAATAGCGATATTAATGGATTTGTAAAAACCTATACGAACGACGTCATGTTATTTACGTTTCCTTATACATTAGATTCAGAAGGACAAGAGCCACTCAGAGCACAATACGATTCGTTTTTTAAGCGCACGCCAGATTTATATGCAGAAATTGTAAATAGAATCGTTTTAGGCAACAAAGTTATTGATAAAGAAAAAGTATTAATAAATGGTGAGACTTTTTATGCCATTGCCATCTACGAAATAAGAAATGGATTGATTTCAAGAGTAACATTTATTCAATAGTGTAACATTTCGATACATTGATGGACATATAACTATATAAGCAGTTATCCACTATTTGTAGTCCATATTTAAACAAACCAAACACAATAGGACTATTTTAGGAGATATAAGACTTCCCAAACTACCAAAGGCATTGTCCAATATCTTACAAAATGTTATTGACAAGTTTATTAGATTGAACTAACTTTAAATAAATTAAAATTGCAAGGCTAGTTTAAGTTTTAGACCTGTAAATTCAATTGCCTAAGGTTTTGATTTCGTTGAAAATAACTTTTAGCTGCTGATTATAAATTTAGCCTTTTTTTTTACTAAATTTAACAATCTCTTACCCTAAATTGATTAATAGCATTTAAACCTAAAATAATGTATTATTATTCATATATAAATGAAATCAAAATCTCTAAAAGGGAAATCCGCAAAGGAAATTCAAGATGCCGTTAAGCAAAGTCTATCTGATGGTTTTAAACCCACTCTGGCTCTAGTTTTTAGTTCTGTAAGTCAAAATTTAGAAGCCATAACAAAATCTCTAGATGAACAGAACATTACTGTTTTTGGAATCACAACCAATGGTGAGTTTATCGATGAAGAAACCGAAAAAGGCTCAGTAGCCATACTCCTGCTCGATATTAACAAAGATTATTTTCAAATTTATCTTGAAGAATATCCTGAGAAGAACTACGAAGAAGTTGCCAAAAAAATTGCTCAAAAAGCAAAAGAGAAGTTTAAAAAACCTGCTTTTTTAATGGGCACAAGCAATTCCGAAACCGATGGAGAAGAAATTTTAAGAGGTTTTGAAAAAATCATTGGTAATAATGTCACTGCATTTGGTGCGAGTGCAGGAGATGATTATCGGTTTGCGGAAACCTTTGTTTTTTCTAATGGAAAAGTAAGTAAAAATGGCTTGTTATGTCTTGCTATTGATGAAGAAAAAATAGCCATAAAAGGTATCGCGACCTGTGGTTGGAATGCGGCAGGAACAGAAAAAACCGTGACCAAAAGCAAGGGCAACCATGTTTATACAATTGATCATATTCCTGCACTCGATATAACCGTAAAATATGGAGGCCTTCAAAATATTACGCCAGAAAATAAAGATGTACTCATGGAACTTGCAGCCAATTTCCCATTACAATTACAACGGGAAAATGGAGACCCAGTAATGCGTCCAGCTCTAGTGGTTGATTGGACAGACAATTCTTTTTACACAAGTGGAACGGTTCCACAAGGCTCCAAAGTACGCTTTTCGCTACCACCAGATTGGGATGTGATGGACAAAGTAATTAAAGGTGTCGAAAAACTAAAGGCCGAAGAAATGCCAGAAGCCGATGCACTGATAGTGTTCAGTTGTGCTGGACGAATACTCTCATTTGGTCCCATGATGACAGATGAAATCGAAGGCATAAAAAATGTTTGGAACGTACCAATGATTGGTATGTTTTCTAATGCAGAACTAGCCAGAGCCACAGGTGGCAATTTAGAAATGCACAACTTAACAACCTGTTGTGTTGCAATAAAAGAAAGATAACAAAGAAAATAAGTCATGAAAAAAATCACAGTGCTCTACAAACATCCAAGCGATGCCGAAAAATTCAAAACCTACTATAAAGAAACCCATTTACCTCTCGTAGATAAAATTGAAGGCTTAGCCAAAGCTGAAATTACAGAGATACAAGGTGAACTGGGAGGCGAACCCTCAGATTATTTTTTAATGGCGGAACTTTATTTTAAGACTGAAGAACAAATGCAAGAGTCAATGGGTTCTACTGAAGGACAAGCGGTTGCGAACGATCTTTCAAACTTCGCCACTGGCGGAGTCACTATTATCATAGGAAATACAGTGAACTGGTAACATCCATCTAAATGAATGCAATCTCAATAAAAGGAAAATCGACCAGCAATATAGCTACGCAATTAGATAAAGTAATTGCTGAAAATTTTCAACCGACATTAGCGATTGTTTTTCTTTCCTTTAAACAAGATTGGAATGCAGTCAGCGAGATATTAAACAAAAAAGGGATTGCCGTTTTTGGAGCAACCACTTCAGGTGAATTCATTGATGGAGACATCGAAGAAGGCAGTATCGTTATGATGCTGCTCGACATAAATCCGGACTATTTCAAATTGATGTTTTTGGAAACAGGAGAACAATCGACCTACGAAAATGCTAAACAACTTGGAATTGAAGGAAAAAAGACCTTCGCCAATCCTGCATTTATTATTGCTTCAGGTTGGTTAAGCAATGAGGGCGAAAATATTATTGATGGCATTACAGAAGGATGCGGTAGTGAAGTCACCATTTTTGGTGGTATGGCTGGTGATGATATGGCTTTAGAAGGGCCAATAGCTTTTACCTACAACAAGAGTAGCGATAAAGGTCTAGTCGGGCTTATAATAGACGAAAATAAAATTGAAATGAATGGCATTGCCACCTGTGGTTGGAAAGCCATAGGAACGACGAAAAGCATAACAAAGAGTGAGGCGAATATCATTTACACCATTGATGACAAACCAGCTTTAGACATGATTATAAAGTACCTTGGAGTGGATTATGATTTTAGTACTGGTAACGAAATTGTTACACAAATTGGTGCTTATTATCCATTACAAATGGAACGCGAAGGTGTAGCACCTGTAAAGCGCACAGCCATGTTAGCAAATAAAGAAGACCGTTCGCTTATTTGTGCCGGAACTGTACCGCAAGGTTCTAAAGTAAAATTTTCACTTCCACCAGATTTTGATGCCATTGAAAAAGTTGTAGAAGAATGCAACGACTTAAAAACCGAAAAGCAACAAGAAGCAGACGCCTTAATCATGTTTTCCTGCATTAGCAGGCATTTATCCTTTGGAATTTTAATGAGTGAAGAAATCAGTCAAGTAAAAGACGTTTGGAACGCACCTTTAGTAGGCTTTTTTAGCTATGGAGAATTTGGAAAATCAAAAACAGGTAAGCATGAATTTCATAATAACACCTGTTGCGTTGTGGCTTTAAAAGAAAAGTAATTAATCATAAAAGATGAAAACAAAATCAATACACGGTTCAACAGTTTCAAACATCTATAAAGCCTTAACCAATGCTTTAGCAGATGGTTTCACACCAACTGTAGCTATAGTTTTTATTTCCGTAAAACAAGACAGAAAAGCTATTTGTAAGCTAATGGATTCAAAAAACATTGAGGTCTTTGGAGCTACTTCATGTGGCGAATTTATTAACGGTCATCAAACTGAAGGAGAAATCGCCATATTGCTTTTAGAGATAGTAAATGAAAATTACACGATTTTGTTCGACGAAATAAAAAATGGGAAGATAGCGGATACAGCATCTAAATTGGCAAATGAGGCTTTAAAAAAATTTACTAATCCTTCGCTAATTCTATGCAGTACAGGCATCAATCTAAAAGGGAATCACTTTGAAGGCGAAAAATTGGTAAAAAGCCTGACACAAAGCCTTGGTCCTGATAAAATATTCTTTGGTGGTATGGCTGGAGACGATTGGAAACTAAATGGAACTTTTGTTTTTACCAATGAAAAAGAAACAGATTGTGGACTTGTGGCGTTAGTACTAAATGGTGATAAAATCGCATTAAAAGGAATGGCAGTTACAGGTTGGAAGCCACTAGGAATTACCAGAACGGTTACTAAATGCAAAGAGAACCTACTCTATGAGATAGATGGTAAATCTGCAGTTGAACTATACCTGAAATATTTGGGACAAGAAGATAAATTAGTTGAAAACGATTTTAAAATATTTGAAGAATTATCAATGGAATATCCATTTATTGTAGAACGTGACGAAAATGAAACGGTACTAAAAACACCAATGAAAATTGATGCTAAGGAAAGTGCATTGGTCATGGATATGGAAATGCCTGAAGGTTCAAAATTTTGGTTTACAAGCCCTCCTGAATTCGACATTGTTGAGGAAGTGATTGACAAGGCAACAAAATATAAAGAAGATTCCAGAGAAGATGCAGATGCCTTATTGATTTTTTCTTGTGCTGGCAGACAACCAATTCTAGGTCCAATGGTAACAGATGAAAACGAAGGCCTCGCCAAAATATGGGATACACCAATGGCTGGTTTTTTTACCTATGGTGAATTTGGTCGTGTTTTAAATGGCAAGCAAAACTTTCATTCAGGAGCCTGTTGCTGGGTAACACTTAAAGAAAACGTATGAATCAACACCTACAACATATTCAAGATTTTATCGAAAGCTCAAACCATCTTTCAGAAAAAGAGAAAACGGATCTATTAAAATATCTAAAAAGTGCTGATAAAGATTTACTCATTTCAGATTTTAAACTAGAACGTACCGAAAAAGTAAAACGTACCACTGCCATTTTACTGGAAGAGACTATTGAGGAACTAGAACAAAAACAAAAAGCCATTGAAGATTCAAACATAGCATTACAAAAATCCATAAAAGAATTAAAAGCCACGCAATCGCAATTAATTCAATCTGAGAAAATGGCAAGTTTAGGAGAATTAACGGCTGGTATTGCACACGAAATCCAAAACCCCTTAAACTTCGTCAATAATTTTTCTGAAGTCAGTAAAGAATTATTGGAAGAAATGCTTGAGGAAATCAAAAATGGCGATATGGAAGAAGTCAACGCTATTGCACAAGATGTCATTCAAAATCTTGAAAAAATAAATCATCATGGCCAACGTGCCGATGGTATTGTAAAAGGCATGTTACAACATAGTCGCAGTAGTTCTGGAGCAAAAGAAGATACCAATATCAACGTTTTGGTCGATGAATACTTACGTCTCGCCTATCATGGTTTACGCGCCAAAGATAAATCCTTTAATGCCGCTTTAGAAACGCGTTTTGATGATACAATTCAGCCTTTAAGTATTGCACCTCAAGATATTGGCCGTGTGGTTCTCAACCTAATCACTAATGCATTTTATGCCGTGAATGAAAAGAAAAAATTACTAATTGAAGGCTATGAACCACAAGTCACTGTTGAAACTAAAAAAGTAAAAGACGCTATTGAAATTTCAGTCAAAGACAACGGAAATGGCATTCCACAGAAAGTATTGGATAAAATTTTTCAGCCATTCTTTACCACTAAACCAACAGGACAAGGAACAGGATTAGGTCTCTCATTAAGTTACGATATTATTAAAGCACATGGTGGAGATATTAAAGTAAACACCAAAGAACAAGAAGGAACAACATTCATCATTTCATTACCAACAACCAACAACGCATGAAACTGACTAAAAAACTAGAAACCGAAATCTGGCAAGTGTATGATACTTGGTTACATAGTTATCTTAATGGTGATGTTGAAACTTATAATTCATATTTAGATGACGACTATCATTTCATTGGTTCTGCAACAAAAGAAGAATTTTTAAACAGAAAGGATACCACTAAATTTTTTGAAGATACAGGCGATCAATTCGCTGGTAAAACCGAAATACGAAATGAATCAAAAATTATTGAACAATTTGGAGAACTTATTTTTATCACACATGTTTTTGATGCTTGGTTTCTTCATGAAAACGAATGGAATTTTTATAGCAGATTCCGTTTTTCTAGTATACTAATAGAAAACAAAGATCGTTGGCGATTTATCTATCAACATTTCTCGATTCCAGACCCAAAAACGGCCGAAGGTGAAACCATAGGTTATGACAAAATAAACGAAGAAAACCAAGAGCTTCGAGAGGCTATTCAGCGTAGAACTACCGAACTAGAGAAAAAAAACCGTGAGCTAGAAGTTGAGACTGCCCTAGAGCGTATTCGTGCGCAAGCAGTCGCCATGAAAGAATCGTCTGATTTGCTTGACATTGTCGTAACCATGCGTAACGAATTCATCAAATTAGGACATGAAGCACACTACTTCTGGCACATGATGTGGTTACCTTCAACATACGAAAAAGCCATGACCTCAGGAGATGGTAGCAAAATTGGTTTTGTGATGGAATTGCCACGACATATACATGGTGATATTCCACTGTTGGCAAAATGGGAAAAGAGTAAAAAAGCAACTGTCGTATATGCCATGAACACTGAAGAAGCTATCGATTATGTAGATAAAATGGTGAATTTGGGTGATTTTAAAAACATAGATCCCCAAGCACCAAGTCATAACGACATAAGACATATTGGTGGCTTAACATTTATCATGGCGCGCACAAGTCATGGAGAAATTGGCTATAGTTTACCAGGAGTAATTAAAAATCCACCAAAAGAAGATGTTGATATATTAGTGAAATTTGCAGGTGCCTTCGATTTGGCACATCAACGTTTCTTAGACTTACAAAAAGCAGAAAAACAAGCAAGAGAAGTTCAGATAGAATTGGCTTTAGAAAAAGTGCGAAGCAGAACTATGGGTATGCAACGAAGTGACGAATTGCGAGACACCGCCTTGCTTTTATTTCAACAAGTGGAAGAATTAGGAATAAATTCCTTCGCCTGTGGTTTTAATATCTGGGATGATGACAAGAAATTTGCTACGGCTTGGATGGCAGGAAAAGATCGACTTCAACCTCCATTTAGAACAAATTCTAATGAAGATGTATATCTACTTTTTCATGAAGCAGAAAAAAGAGGAGACGCTTTATTTGTATTAGAGCAGGAAGGTAAGAAACTAGAAGACCATTATAAGTATATGGTATCAATTCCTGAAGTGAAAGCATTGGCTAAAGCTGGACTTTCGTTTCCAACTTTTCAAATTATACATTGCGCTTATTTCTCTAAAGGTTACCTCATGTTTATTACACATGAACCTGTTCCGGATGCACACGATATTTTTATACGTTTCGCTAAAGTTTTCGAACAAACCTATACCAGATTTTTAGATTTACAAAAAGCAGAAGCGCAAGCCAGAGAATCAGAGATTGAATTGGCATTAGAACGTGTTCGGGCAAGAACCATGGCCATGCAACATAGTGATGAATTACAAGAAGCATCATTCTTACTAGATCAACAAGTAAGAGCCTTAGGTATTAAGACTTGGGGTTGCGCATTTAATATTTACGGAGAAAATGAATCTACGGAATGGTTTGGTAATGAAGCAGGTGTCTTACATACTTACAAAGTGCCACGAGAAGGTATATTTAATGACTATTTCCAAAAAGGTCAGAAAGGAGAATCACTAGTTATAAAAGAATTTAAAGGCAAAGAATGCGTAGCTCATTATGAGTATATGAGTTCGCTTCCTATTATTGGAGATGTATTACAAACTCTTAAGGAAACAAATGATGGATTTCCAACCTACCAAATAGACCACGTGGTGTTTTTTAAATATGGTTACTTATTGTTTATTACAAGAGAATCCGTTCCAGATGCACATGATATTTTCAAACGATTTGCAAAAGTTTTTGAACAAACCTATACACGTTTCCTTGATCTTCAAAAAGCTGAAAAACAAGCCAGAGAATCTGAAATAGAACTAGCATTAGAAAGAGTCAGGGCTCGAACAATGGCCATGCAACATAGTGATGAATTAGCAGAAACAGCAGCATTGCTTTTTCAACAAATTAATGATTTGGGCATTGAAACCTGGACAAGTGGTTTTAATATCTGGAATAAGAACGACACCTCATTTATTGGTTACAATCCAACTCCTTCAGGTGATATTACTGCTCCTTACCATATACCTTCAACCGAAGATTCTTTCTTTAAAAAAATATATGAAGCGAAAAAAAGTGGTGAAGATTTTTTAGTTTTTGAGGCAACTGGTAAATCTCTTGCCAAGACATACAGGTACATGAAAACGCTCCCAGTAGTTAAGGATGTATTGCAAGGAATAGAAGATTCTGGAATGCAATTGCCCAAATCTCAAATTAACCATTGCCCTTTCTTTTCTCATGGGTTTCTATTGTTTATCACGCTTGAGTCTTATCCTGAAGCACACGATATTTTCAAACGATTTGCAAAAGTTTTTGAACAAACCTATACACGTTTCCTTGATCTTCAAAAGGCGGAAGCGCAAGCAAGAGAATCACAAATTGAATTAGGATTAGAACGTGTTAGAGCCAGAGCCATGGCCATGCAACATTCCGATGAATTATCAGATCTTGTGGCTACGGTTCTCAATGAACTGACCAAACTCGATTTCTCATTGACATGGTGCATCATCAATATTATAAATGAAGCTGACCAATCTAATATGGTTTGGGCTACAAATCCCGAAGGTGGAACAGAGCCCGAGTCTTATTATATGAAGTTTGAGGACTATCCTTTTCATCATGCCATGATGAAGGCTTGGAAAGAACAAAAACTAAAATTTGTATATGTTTTAGAAGGAAAGGAAAAGAGAATATATGACGATTATCTATATCATGAAACAGAGTTTAAAAGGTTTTCCAATAAAGTCAAAAAAGCAAATCGTGCTTTAGATAAATATGTAGCGTCCTTTACTTTTTGCAATTTTGGAGGTTTACAAACAGTCGGCAGCGAAGCACTTTCCGATGAAAACCTTGATATTTTAGAACGATTCGGAAAGGTGTTTGATATGACTTATACACGTTTCAATGACCTTCAAAAAGCAGAAGCGCAAGCGCGAGAAGCCCAAATTGAAGCCGCTTTGGAAAAAGTACGTTCACGTTCATTAGCTGTTCATAAAAGTGAAGAGTTTAAAGAAGTAATAAGTATTGTTTTCGAAAAATTAAAAGAATTACAAATACCTGCAACAGCTGTAGGAATCGGTATCAAAATAGAAGGGTCCAAAGACCTTGATGCCTATGTTTGCGGCGAAAATGAAGAAGGTTTAGTTATCACCAATTACCGATTACCCTATTTTAATAATAAAATTTCTAAGGATTTATGCAATGCATATGAAAAGGAAGCCGATGTCTTTGTAGGACATTATACGAAAACAGTAAAAAATAATTTTTATAAATACGTACTCGATAAAACTTCTGAATTTAAAGATTTACCAGAAGATATTTTGGGTATGATCTTTAATAGCACATCTTACACCATCACAATGGTAACCTCAGAATATGTGGTATTCAATATCAATGATTTTGAGGGAAAGAAATTAACAGAACACGAAATAGATATCCTAAAACGATTTTTGAGAGTATTTAACCAAGCTTACATTAGGTTTTTAGACCTACAAAAAGCCGAAGCACAAGCCAGGGAAGCTCAAATTGAAACCGCATTAGAAAGGGTTCGTTCCCGTAGTATGGCAATGCATTCTAGTGAGGAATTAACGGAAGCTGGAGAATTATTATATCAAGAACTCTCAAAACTGGGAATTCAAAACCTAACAACAGGCTATACACTCTTTGATGAAACCGTTACAATGGGTTGGAACTATGGTGTAAACCCTTCTGATGGTAGCATTCGGCATAAACCTGTGGGAATGAACCACACTGAGAACAAGGTTATGAAGGCGATTGCTAAAAGCTGGAAAAAACAAGAACCCTTATTGGTCATACAATTGAACGAGAAGGAAACAATAAAACACCAAACTTTTATTGCAGAGGAAAGTATCGGTTTTCCCATTTCAAAAGAAAAATTACTGGCCATTTCACCAGAACGGTTAGTAGTACATACCTTTAATTTCAGACAAGGGTATTTGCTCATTGTTGGTGGAGAATTGTTAACCGTAGAACAGCAAGAAATGGTTACGCGTTTCGCAAAAGTTTTTCAACAAACCTACACACGTTTTCTAGATTTACAACGTGCTGAAGCGCAAATGCGAGAGGCCCAAATAGAAATGGCCTTAGAAAAAGTACGTTCTCGCACCATGGCCATGCAACATAGCGATGAGTTGCCCGAAGCAGCAAACACTTTGTTCCTGGAGGTACAAGAATTGGGCATTCCAGCATGGAGCTGTGGCTACAATATTCTGTCCGAGGACAAAAAATCGAGTATTTGCAATATGAGTAGCGAAGGCGAACTTCAAGACGCCTTTGTACTGCCATTAACAAAACACAAAAGTTTGAAACCTTGGCATAAAGCCATTTTAAATGAAGAAAAATTCTTTGTCTATGGACAAAAAGGAAAAGATTTGGTGGCCCATTACAAATACATGGAATCGCTTCCAGAACTTAAAGTTACATTTGAACAATTTGAAAACGCAGGCATAAAACTGCCAACACAACAATTCAATCATCTGGTAAGATTCAACGAAGGTTTTTTACTATTCATCACTTATGAAGAAGTCCCTGAAGCACATGATATTTTTAAACGCTTCGGAAAAGTTTTCGAGCAGACCTACACCCGTTTTTTAGACTTAAAAAAAGCAGAAGCACAAGCCAGAGAATCAGAAATTGAATTGGCATTGGAAAGAGTTAGAGCTAGAACCATGGCCATGCAAAAAAGTGAGGAAATTGGTGATGTCGCTTTTATACTCTTTCAACAACTAAAAAGTTTAGGTGGCGAACTCTGGGGTACAGGATTTGGTTTTTGCAAAATCGATTCTGATACTGATGAGTTTTGGTTTGCCAACGAAAAAGGCATCATGCCACAACTCTTAATACCAAACACCATAGATCCTGCTCATAAAGAAATGTACGAAGGTTGGAAGAATAATTTAGAATTTCATTCCATTGAAAAAGGCGGTAAAGACCTCAAAGCGCATTATAAATATATGCTCACGGTTCCAGATGTCCAACCTATTTTTCAAGGCATGTTAGATGACGGAATTGCATTTCCAAAATGGCAAAAGTGGCATGCAGCCTATTTTAAATATGGATACTTGTTGGTTATTACCACTGAAACCTATGAAAATGAAGATATTTTTAAACGTTTCGCTAAAGTTTTCGAACAAACCTATACGCGTTTTTTAGACCTTCAAAAAGCAGAAGAACAAGCTAAGGAAGCACAAATTGAAACGGCTCTTGAGCGCATTCGTTCTAGAAGTATGGCCATGCAAAAAAGTAGTGAACTTTTAGAAGCAGGAGAATTGCTATGGAATGAAATCACAAAATTAGGTATTGACTGTTTCACAAGCGGTTACGTTTTAATGGACGATATGGAAGACATTGGTTGGAATTACACACCGAATCCTTCCACTGGTAAAATTTTAGAGCAAGCTATTGGTATTCCACATAAACAAACACCACCAATGCGAGAGATTGCAGCGAGTTGGAAAAAACAAGAACCGTTGTGTGTTGTTGAACTGACCAGAAAACAAACCATTGCACATCAAACATTTGTAGCAGAAAAAGGCATTAATTTTCCTTTTTCCGCAAAGGAACTCGTAGAAATTTCACCAAAAGAAATAGTCATCCATACCTTCAATTTTAAGCAAGGCTATTTATTGATTATTGGTGGTGAAAAACTAGCCAAAACACAGATTGATGTCATGTTGCGCTTTACTAAAGTGTTTCAACAAACCTATACACGTTTCCTCGACCTTAAAAAAGCAGAAGCGCAAACAAGAGAAGCACAAATAGAAGCGGCTTTAGAACGTACAAGAACCCAAAGTATGTTAATGCAACATTCTAATGAGTTAGACACGACTTCAAAAGTATTTCACAACCAATTGCAATTGCTGGGCATAGATACCGAATTTTCATATGTATGGCTACCAGATGAAGCTAAAAACGAACATAAATTTTGGGTCGCTTGGAATTCAGATAAAAAAAGAAGTCCTGCAATTCACAGTAAAGCGATTGTTTATCCATTAGACAAAACCGAGCCCTATACGGCTGCATGTTTCAAAGATTGGGCGAGTGGTGTTTCTGTGCACATGCATCATATCGAACCTTCGGAAGTTAAAACCTTTTTTACCGCTTGGGAAGAACTGCTAAAAGATGCCAAAAAATTAAATCCGACATATTTTTCAAAGGGACTTTATTATGCCGAAGCTTTTATGAAATATGGTTGTTTCGGGATCAACATAAAAAGACCCATCAGTAATGAAGAACAGCAAATATTACAACGTTTCAGTATAGAATTTGAACGTACCTACACACGTTTCCTTGACCTACAAAAAGCAGAAGCACAGGCTAGAGAGGCACAAATAGAAACTGCTCTAGAACGTATACGTTCTCAATCTATGGGTATGCAAAGTACAGCAGATTTTGGTAATGTGACCACAGAAATGTTTAATCAATTAAGAAGTTTTGGAGAAGAATTATTTGCGACAGGTATTGTATTCTGTGATAAGCACGATGGTCATGTAGAACAATGGCACAGTATACCTGGAGCTGGTATGCTGAGTCCAATGATAGTTCCAGTAGACTTAGACTATATTCATCAGTACCGCTATGATCAGTGGAAAGCTGGGAAAGCGTTGTTCTCTATTGAAATACCAAGCGATTTTATTGAACAGCATTTTGAGGATATCTTTAAGTTACCTTCCGCACAAATTACGTTAAAGGATTTAGAATCCCGAAATGCACCAATGCCAGAACCTCCACCTTGGGAAATAGATTATGGAGCTTCGTTTAATCATGGTTATATACTTGTCTCATCACTTAAACAAATAGAAAACACCGATATCTTACCACGTTTTGCAAAAGTTTTTGAGCAGACTTATACACGCTTTTTAGATCTTCAAAAGGCGGAAGTACAAGCACGTGAAGCACAGATAGAAACAGCATTAGAACGTGTACGCTCTAGAGGTATGGCGATGCATAATAGTGAAGAACTTAAAGGTGTTGTTAAAGAGATCTTTGACCAGATGGCTAACCTTAACATCAATGCCGATCATGCAGGCATTGTTGTAGATTTTGAACCGAAGAACGATTTCCATTTTTGGGTAGCGGATAATCAAGATATTCCATCTAAAATTACAGTTCCCTACCTCGATCTGCCTTGGGATAGACTATTCACAGAAGCAAAAAAGAAGGGCAAGGATTTTTTCAAAATGCAATTAAATTTTGAAGAAAAGAATAGTTTTTATAAAAAACTACTTCCTCACATCAAAGGTCTTACTAAAAAGGCCAAAGATTTTTATCTCAGTTGTCCTGGATTGGCAGCATCAACAGTCTTACAAAAGGATATCGGACTCTATATTGAAAATTTTTCTGGTATATCCTTTTCTGATGAGGAGAATGATATTTTAATGCGCTTTGGAAAGGTATTTCAGCAAGCCTACACACGCTTCCTCGACCTCAAAAAAGCCGAAGAACAAGCCAAAGAAGCGCAGATAGAAATGGCATTAGAAAAAGTTCGATCGCGAACTATGGCGATGCAAAAGTCTGATGAGTTAGCTGAAACTTCAGTCATTGTTTTTAAACAACTCTTAGAATTAGGCATAGCACCTAATCGTTTATTTATAGGTATTGTTAAAGGTAAATCTAGTCAAATTGAATGTTGGGCAACTAATGAAGATGGTAGTAAATTGGCAAATAAATTTATCGCAGATGCGTCACAAAACAAAACTATAAAACGGATGTTAGCCGGTTGGAAAAAGAACAAACAATCGCTAACCATAGACCTAATAGGTAAGGAATTAAAAGATTATTTCGAGTACTTAAGTACAGAAATGAATATTCCTTTTATTCATGGTTTAGAGCAAAAAAGACGTGTGCAAACTGTAGCCTATTTTTCTGGTGGATTTATAGGCATGGCATCACCAGAAGATCAACCCGCAGAAACCACACAATTACTAGAACGATTTGCAAGCGTTTTTAATTTAACATACACACGATTTAACGATTTAAAAGTCGCTGAGGCACAATCTAAAAAAGCTGAGGAAGATTTAATAAAACTACAAGCTGCAAAAAAAAGTGCAGAAAAATCATTATCAGAATTACAGCAAACACAAAAACAACTTATTCAATCCGAAAAAATGGCGTCGCTTGGAGAATTGACAGCTGGTATCGCACACGAGATTCAGAATCCCTTAAACTTTGTTAATAATTTTTCAGAAGTCAGCAAAGAACTTTTGGACGAAATGTTGGAAGAGATTGAGGCAGGAGACATGGAAGAAGTTAGAGCAATTATGGCAGATGTTATTCAAAATCTTGATAAAATTAACCATCATGGAAAACGGGCTGACGGAATCGTAAAAGGGATGTTGCAGCATAGTAGAGCAAGTGGCAATAAAAAAGAAGCTACTGATATCAATTTACTTACAGATGAGTATTTTAGATTGGCTTATCATGGATTGAGAGCCAAAGACAAATCGTTTAATGCTAATCTAGAAACTGACTATGATGAAAACTTAAAAACATTTGACGTTATTCCTCAAGATATTGGACGCGTTATTCTTAACTTGTTTACCAATGCGTTTTATGCGGTGGATGAAAAGTCCTCTTCTGCTAAAGCTTCAGAGGGTAAAAAATATGCACCTACAGTTTCAGTCAGTACTAAAAAATTAAAAGACAAGGTCACCATTTCAGTTAAAGATAATGGCAATGGCATTCCGAAGCATATCATTGATAAAATATTCCAACCTTTTTTCACTACCAAACCAACAGGGAAAGGAACAGGTTTAGGATTATCCATGAGCTATGATATAATTAAAGCACATGAAGGAGACTTAAAAGTTGAAACAAAAGAAGGAGAAGGAACATACTTTATTATTGAATTACCACTAAAAAGTTAAGTAAATGAACGCCATAAAACGACAAGACCTAGAAGATACTTACCAAACTTTAATGGAAGTTTGTTCAAACGTAAATCCTAATGTAGAGGACCTCGACCCTATTTTATTACAGTCTATTGTTGCGTTTGGGACTACTGCTGATGAACGTATATTCTCCAAATCGGATTTCTATGCCTTCATCAAAAGACAAGAAGTGCAAAGCCAAGGTCTTGATATGCAATGGCAAACTTCACCAATTGTCCATAGAGTTTCAAAGGATGAAAATTCAGCAGTATTTATTGACGATTTGATAGTGACCTTATCTATAAATGATCAGCCACATAAATTGGAATTAAGATGCTCTGTTGTGTTTGAATACCAAGAAGGCAAATGGTTTGTCGTTCATATGCACGCATCAAAACCCGAAGAAGCGGAAAGCGAAACTGACACTTTCGGTATAGAACAATGGAAACAAAAAACCAAAGAACTAGAACAGATTGTCGCAGAACGAACGGCAGATTTAATTGATAAAAATAATGAATTGGAAACAGCCATTGCTACCTTAAAATCCACCCAAGCACAACTCATTCAATCAGAAAAAATGGCAAGTTTAGGAGAATTAACTGCAGGCATTGCACACGAGATTCAAAACCCACTCAACTTTGTCAATAATTTCTCTGAAGTAAGTAATGAGTTGATTGATGAAATTCTAGAGGAAAGAGAAAAGAAAAATGAAGAAAGAGATGAAGCACTAGTTGGAGACATTTTGGAAGACATTAAACAAAACCTCGAAAAAATAAACCACCACGGTAAGCGTGCCGATGGTATTGTAAAAGGAATGCTGCAACACAGCCGAAGTAGCTCTGGTAAAAAAGAACTAACTGATATCAACAGTCTAACCGATGAATATCTCAGATTAGCCTACCATGGCTTACGCGCCAAAGACAAATCATTTAATGCTAATTTGGAGACTGACTATGATAATGGCATTACAACCATTGACGTTGTTCCCCAAGATGTCGGTCGCGTTATTCTAAACCTCTTTACTAATGCGTTTTATGCCGTTGATGAAAAAAAATCCCATTCTAAATCCAATAATTATAAACCTACGGTTTCAGTAAGTACAAAGAAATTACAGGATAGAGTTGAAATTTGTGTAAAGGACAATGGTAATGGTATACCTAAAACTATCTTAGATAAAATTTTTCAACCCTTTTTCACTACTAAACCTACGGGTAAAGGGACTGGTTTAGGTCTATCCATGAGTTATGATATCATTCAGGCACATAATGGTGAACTTCAAGTAGAGACTGGAGAAGGCCAATTTACAGCATTCAAAATAATATTACCAATCACAAAAACCACAGTACCATGAAAATATTAGTTGTAGATGATGAACAAGACGTAAAAACGCTTTTTCTTCAAAGATTCAGAAAAGAGATAAGAAAAGACGAACTAGATTTTATGTTCGCGTTTTGTGGTGAAGAAGCTCTCGAAAAACTTAAAACCATGGAGCACGAGGCTGTACTAATTTTATCAGATATCAATATGCCTGGCATGAGTGGTTTACAGCTTTTGGAAATCATTAAGAAAGAATTTTTGGCACCACCTCCTGTAGTCATGATGGTTACGGCTTATGGAGATGAAGATAATTACAACACGGCGAAAGAATTGGGTGCAGACGATTTTTTGACAAAGCCAGTTGATTTTAAACTATTAAAAGAAAAATTAATACAAAGTATATGATGTCAAAAATATTAGTAGTTGATGACGAAGCCGATTTAGAGGTTCTTATAAAACAGAAGTTTCGAAAAAAAATTCGCGATAAGGAATATGAATTTCTTTTTGCGGAAAACGGTCGTCACGCTTTAGAAAAACTAGATAAAGACCCAGATGTCGATATTGTATTAAGTGACATCAACATGCCAGAAATGGATGGACTTACACTATTAACCAAGCTCAACGAGTTGAGCCCGTTAATTAAATCGGTTATTGTTTCAGCATATGGTGATATGGCAAACATAAGAACCGCTATGAATCGCGGTGCTTACGACTTTATTACTAAACCGATCAACTTTGAAGATTTAACGCTTACGATGGAAAAAACCATTAAACATGCACAGCACATTAAAGAAACACTTCAAGCTATAAAGGAGAATAATATTCTAAAAATGTATGTTGATGAAAATGTGCTGAACTTCATGGGTAATCGTGAATATGAATCTACAATAATGGCGAATGAAACCATTGAAGCTACCGTAGTTTTCATTGATATTTGTGGTTTTACTAAAATCAGTGAAAATGCAACAGCGAATACTGTTGTCAAGCTGATAAACACTTATTTTGATGAAATGGTAAAGGAAATCATGCAGCACAAAGGCTATGTAGATAAGTTCATAGGCGATGCTATAATGGCCGTGTTTAGAGGTGATTATCATCTAGATCGCGCTATTGATGCCTCGCTTGCAGTTTGTGAAAAAATTAATAAGCTACCAGCTCTGGATGGTAACTTAGAATTCAAACCAAAAGTTTCGATAGGCATTAAGAGCGGAGAAATGATTTCGGGAAATATTGGATCCGCTAGTTTAAAACGTTTGGATTATACGGTCATTGGAGATACTGTAAACACTGCAGCTCGATTACAAGATGCAGCAAAAGAAAACCAGATTATCATTTCTGAAGATTGCTACAACCAAGTAAAGGAATCTTTTAAATGTGAGAAAGTTGGAAGTATTACGGTAAAGAATAAGGCCGAGCCTTTAACTATTTATGAAGTAAAGGAATAACTTTTGAATGAACAACTCTACGACAATCAATAAAACAACCATTGTATAAATCATGGAAGAACAAAACCCAATTAAAAAACCAGCCTCAAAAAGAATAAGTCAAAGTAGTCATACCGAAGAATTAGTTGATCATTATTGGGGAACCATAAATTATTTAACCGATTTAATTAAGGCTTCTGAACTAAAAGCGGGTTTAATATTGTCCTTTTACGGTATTCTCTTGAATTTCATTTATCAAGGTACAGAAAATTTTTCGGGCCAATTAACCAATGACACCTATCTATATATTCTTATTGGTGCTTGGATATGCTGTACTACGGCTTCCATTTTTTTCTGTATCCGCTGTTTTATTCCAAAGATTGAAGGTAAGTTCTCTAAAAACATGTTTTTTTTTAAGGATATCATTTCAAAATTTGGTGATGTCAAAGAGTTTTCAACGACTTTTTTAACTATGAGCAAAGACGAGGACGCATTGTTTATGCAATTGGGCGAGCAAATATTTATCATTTCAAAAATCTCCGCTTGGAAATTTAAAAATGTAAAACGCGCCATTAGCCTTTTGGCTTTGGGTCTGATTATTTTATTTATCATAGGTTTGTACCACGTTATTTTTATTTTAACTTAGTTTCTTAGGTCACAATTAAATAATTGTAAAAGTTGTCCTATTTAATTAAATGAAAACGTCATAATAATGAACGCATTTAAAATTAAGAGTATGAAAGTATCTATTATGATGGCAATAATGGTTTTCCTAAGCTATACATCATCTTGTAAGGCTCAGAGTGAAAAAACCCTCGAACCCAAACTGGAAAACATTGCATGGCTATCTGGCACATGGCACGGTAAAGCTTTTGGAGGCATTACCGAAGAGATATGGAGTGACCCTTCTGGTGGTTCCATGATGGCAACGTTTAAATTAATTAACGACGGCAATGTCACCTTTTATGAAATTGAGGTGATTAGAGAAATTGAAAACTCATTGATTCTTCAACTCAAACATTTTGGTCCAGATTTAAAAGGGTGGGAAACCAAGGATGAAACGGTTGATTTTCCATTAGTAAAAATCACTGAAAACAAAGTTGTTTTTGAAGGCATGACTTTCTATAAAATCAGTGATTCAGAAATAAATATCTATGTGGACATCAAAGATGATAAGGGTAAAGTTGAGGTTGTAAAGTTCAACTATAAAAAGAAAATAGAGAAACCCATAAATCAATTCATAACGGTAAAAAAGGCAAAAACAAAACCTCTTATCGACGGAAAAGCCGATGACAACATATGGTCTGAGACCAACTGGTTGCCGTTGGATCAATTATGGCTTGGCGAGGCTTATTCTAAAGACGATTTTTCAGGTCGTTATAAATTATCTTGGTCAGAAGATGCCCTTTATCTATTGGCAGAAATACAAGATGATCAATTAATTGACAAGAATTCTGATCCGTTGGTCGCCTGGTGGGACGATGATTGCCTTGAAATTTTTATAGACGAAGACAATAGTGGTGGCGAACACCAATACAATCATAATGCCTTTGCTTATCACATTGCATTAGATGGAAATGTGGTGGATATGTCCACAGAGAAGAAAGGAAAACTTTATAATTCGCACCTAGAATCTAAGCGCATTACTACTGGAAAAACTTCGATATGGGAGGTAAAAATCTCAGTATTCAATGACACCTACAACGAAGTGGGAGAAAATCATCCTGAAAAGCTACAACTTGGGAAAAAGATCGGTTTTGCACTAGCCTATTGCGATAATGATAAAAGCAAGGAACGTGAAAACTTCATAGGTTCAGTGTTTGTTGAAGGCGACGATAAAAACAGAGGTTGGATAGATGCTCATATTTTCGGAACTTTAAAATTGATCGATTAAATAATTCAAGCTAAAAAATAAATGAAATTGAAATATATCCTTATCATAACGTTAGTTGTCTCAATGTTTTCGGTAAATGCGCAATTACTTCAAGATAAAGAATCATTTACACATCAAGATACGCTAAGAGGAAGTATCACTCCTGAACGCGATTGGTGGGATTTAACTTATTATCATTTGGATGTTGAAGTTCAACCTGATGACAAATTCATTTCAGGCAAAAACTTTATACAATATAAAGTTTTGAAACCTCATCAGGTCTTGCAGATTGATTTGCAAGCGCCAATGGAAATTACGTCTGTGCTTCAAAATGGCAAAGAACTTCAGGTTAAACATGATGGTAATGCACATTTTATTACGCTTACCAAAGATCAATATATTGGAGACCTCAATTCTATTGAAGTATATTATAAAGGCAATCCAAGAGAAGCCAAACGCGCACCTTGGGATGGTGGATTTTCATGGAAAAAAGATAAGAACGGAAATCACTTTATAGCGACATCTAATCAAGGTCTTGGCGCAAGCGTATGGTGGCCTAACAAAGACCACATGTACGATGAAGTGGATAGTATGCTTATTAGCGTAACGCATCCTAAAGGCTTAACCAATGTTTCCAATGGTCGATTGAGAGCATTAGTGGAGAATGATAACAACAATACTGTGACGTCACATTGGTTTGTCAATAATCCCATCAATAATTATGGTGTGAATGTAAATATTGGCGATTACGCGAATTTTTCAGAAGTCTATGACGGCGAAAAAGGTAAGTTGGATATGGACTATTGGGTACTTAAACATAACTTAGAAAAAGCGAAAATCCATTTTAAAGATGCACCAAAAATGATGAAAGCATTTGAGCATTGGTTTGGACCATATCCGTTTTATGAAGATAGTTTTAAGCTCGTAGAAGTGCCTTATTTAGGGATGGAACACCAGAGTTCTGTTACCTATGGAAACAAATATATGAATGGCTATTTAGGCACTGATTTATCCCGTACGGGTTGGGGTTTAAAATTCGATTTTATTATTATCCATGAAGCTGGTCATGAGTGGTTCGCCAATAATATCACAAATAAGGATATTGCAGATATGTGGATTCATGAAGGGTTTACAGCCTATTCCGAAAATCTTTTTTTAGATTATTATTACGGCAAGGAAGCTTCAGCCGATTATGTCATTGGCACACGAGCGAATATTCAAAATGACAAACCACTTATTGGACTATATGATGTTAACCATGAAGGCTCTAGTGATATGTATTACAAAGGAGCGAATATGCTTCATACGCTGAGACAGCTTATTGAAGATGATGAAGAATGGCGACAAATACTTCGTGGCTTAAATTCTGAATTCTATCACCAAACAGTAACCACAAAACAGATTGAAGATTACTTAAGCGAACAAACGGGAATTGATTTAACCGAATTTTTTAACCAGTATTTGAGAACTACAAAAATTCCAACACTGGAATATTCAATTAAAAATGGTCAACTGAAGTACCATTGGACTGAAATTGTCGAAGGTTTTGATATGCCAATTCAAATTGAAATTGGTAAAGCCACAGAATGGTTATTTCCAAAAGCGCACTGGCAAACAAAAAACCTCAAAGCTGATGACATCAAAATCGATAGAGATTTTTATGTGAGGTCTAAAAGACTGTAATGATAGAATTACCAGAACTATATTTTAAAACAGACATAGAATGGCGAGAATGGTTGCATAACAACCATAATGCTGCAAAAGGTGTTTATCTCATTTTCTACAAAGTCGCACACGAAAATGATTCCATGCGTTGGGAAGAGGCGGTAAAGATTGCACTTTGTTTTGGTTGGATCGATTCCACTGTGAAAAGTCTTGGAAATGGAAAACGCAGACAATACTTCTGCCCAAGAAAGCCAAAAAGCGTTTGGAGTGCATTGAATAAAACTTACATTAAAGAATTAAAAAAGCAAAACTTGATGCACCAGAGTGGACTTAACACCATTAAAATTGCAAAAGAAAATGGAAGTTGGTCTGCTTTAGATGATGTAGAAAATGGCATTATTCCCGAAGCCCTTCAGAAGGCATTTGACTACAATAAGAATGCATATGATAATTACCTCAACTTTGCGCCGAGTTACAGAAAGAGTTATTTGTATTATTTAAATCAAGCCAAACGGGAATCAACACGACAAAAAAGAATCGCAGAGATTATTGAACTCTGCGATGCTAATATTAAAAGTCGGGATACTAGATAATTCTATAACCCACTAATATAACTTCCATAAGGATCCTTAAACTGCATGCCTTCTGAATAACGATATTTACTCAATTTTTTAAATTGTGTTAAACCCCAAAGAATAAATTCTTTTTCAAAATAGACATCTTTTGAATCTATTTCGGGTTGGTAATCTGCAATTAGAGCGTCTAAAGGTTTTACCTCATCTAGTTTTGCTTTGTAAGTGGCATCGTCAAAATCATCCAACAATTCAAAACCTTCACCATTAAAGAACCAAGAAATTAAATCATCATAAGGGGTTTCTTCGCCTTGTTTTTCTAACTTTTCAACTTTCGGAAAGTATTTTGGAAACAAGGTTTGAATAGCACTATTCATTAATTCATTGGCAACGAAATCTGCGCCTTCTTGTTCGCCTTCGTAAACGAGCTCTACCTTCCCTGTTATTGCTGGAATAACGCCAATAAAATCAGATAAACGCACTGTTGTTTTATCATCACCAGCCAGTAATGCGCGTCGTTCTGCTGTACTTAAAAGATTTTCAAACGCTGTAATACTCATTCTAGCACTTACTCCACTCTTTACATCGACGTACTCACTTTCCCTCGCTTCAAAACTAATTTGCTCTAAAAGGTCTTTTGCTAAATCTGGTACGTAAACGGATTCTGATTGTCGAGCATCTAACTTAGCTTCTTGAGATGTAATCGTTCTCGCTGTATCAATATTTTCTGGGTAGTGGGTTAAAATTTGCGAACCAATTCTATCTTTCAAAGGGGTAACGATGCTTCCTCTGTTGGTATAATCTTCAGGGTTTGCTGTAAACAAGAATTGCATATCCAATGGTAATCGTAATTTAAACCCTCGAATTTGAATATCACCCTCCTGCAAAATATTAAACAAAGCCACTTGAATTCGTGCTTGTAAATCCGGTAATTCATTTATTACAAAAATACAACGATTGGCACGTGGAATCATTCCATAATGAATCACGCGATCATCGGCATAGCTCAATTTCAAATTCGCAGCCTTAATTGGATCTACATCACCAATAATATCAGCAACGGTAACATCTGGTGTGGCTAATTTTTCAGCAAAACGCTCATCTCTGTGTAACCAAGAGATTGGTGTATTATCACCTTTTTCTTTGATCAATTCTTTTGCAAATCTCGAAATTGGGTTCAATGGATCATCATTAATTTCTGAGCCTTCCACTACTGGAATGTATTCGTCCAACAAATTTACCATCATACGTGCTAAACGGGTTTTCGCCTGTCCTCGTAATCCCAATAAATTGATATTATGCCTTGATAATATGGCGCGTTCCAATTCAGGAATTACCGTATGTTCATAACCGTGAATCCCTTCAAATGTCGTCACTTTATTCTTAATATTTTCAATTAAGTTATCTCTCAATTCATCTTTAATAGATTTGGATTCGTAACCTGATTTCTTTAATTCGTCTAGTGTTTTTATGTTTTTCATTTTCCTATCCCTAACCCTTTCCTAAGGAAAGGGAACTGTTATGGGTGTTTAAGTTTAAATTATATATGATTAGCGGTTCACGTTCCGTCTCCTTCCCCTTGGGAAGGTTGGGATGGGATTATCCTCTTATCCGCTTCTTTCTATTATTTTCGTAATCCTCAAAAATCATTTCCCCAAGTCCTTTCAAACCTGTATAAAATGCTTTGCCTCTATTTGCTTGTGTAAATTCCCTAATAAATTGCATCAAGTATGGATCTTCAGCAATCATAAAAGTGGTTATGGGAATATGTAATCGTCTTGCCTGTTGCGCCATAGCGTAACATTTATTCGTTATGTATGGATCCAAACCATTGCTATTCTTATAATATTGACCGTCTGGCATTCGTAAACAACTTGGCTTACCATCCGTAATCATAAAAATCTGCTTGTTGGTATTCCGTTTTCTACGTAACATATCCATAGCTAATTGTAATCCTGCAACGGTGTTGGTATGATACGGTCCAACTTTAAGATAAGGTAATTCTTTAATTTTAATGGGCCATGCATCGTTACCGAATACTAAAATCTCTAAAGTATCTTTGGGATAGCGCGTGGTAATCAATTCGGCCAAAGCCATCGCCACCTTTTTTGCTGGCGTGATTCGATCTTCGCCATATAGTATCATACTATGGCTGATATCAATCATCAAAACCGTACTCATTTGACTTTTATGAAGCGTCTCTTCAACCACCAAATCGTCTTCCGTGAGACTAAAATCACCAATACCACTATTAATCTGGGCGTTTCTAATGCTTTCAGTCATGGACACTTTATCCAAACTATCACCAAATTGATAAGCTCTAAAATCTCCTGTATGCTCATCGCCAAGACCAACACCTTTGCTTTTATGATTCCCAGAACCACTACGTTTTATCTTTCCGAAGATGTGATCTAAAGCTTGCTGACGAATGGCACGTTCTGTTTTTGCGGTAATGGAGATTCCACTTCCGCCCTCGCCTGTCCCATTGGGATCAAGTTCTTCTCTGATGTAACCTTTATTCTTTAAGTCTTCAATAAAGTCATCGATGGTATAATCTGGCGTAGTCAACTTATATTCTTTATCGAGTTGACGTAACCAATCTATGGCTTCATCAAAATCTCCAGAAGTATATGTAATTAACTCCTTAAAAATTTCGAAGAGTTTTTCGAAAGGGGATTGATTTGGAGCTTCATACGTTTTAAAAACGAAACCCGATTTTTTTCTTATATCATTCATAGCTATGTAAAAATAATCAATTTCCGAATTAAAATACTGCTAGAGGGACAACTTAACAACACATTAAGAATTCTATCAATTCTTTTGCTTAATTTTAAGCATCAATCAACCAACATCTAAAAAATGAAGAATTTGTTATTTCTCGTTATACTATTCTGTGTAACGTTACTTTCTGCACAAGAATTTTCAATGAATTTAGTAAAAAACATGGCTCCAAGAAATATTGGTCCTGGTGGCATGTCGGGTCGTGTTACTGCCATTGATGTGGTGACGACAAATCCGGATGTAATGTATGTTGGTACGGCTTCTGGTGGTTTATGGAAATCTAATTCTGGAGGTATTACTTGGGAACCGATTTTTGACAAGGAAGTTACCGCTTCCATTGGAGCGGTTGAAATTCAGCAATCAAACCCAAGCGTCATTTGGGTTGGAACAGGCGAAGGTAATCCTCGAAATTCTTTGAATGGTGGTTATGGTGTTTATAAATCTTTGGATGGTGGGAAAAACTGGATGGCCATGGGACTCGAGAAAACCAGACACATTCATCGTATCATCGTAGATCCTACAAATCCAGATGTGGTATATGTTGGTGCCATTGGTTCGCCTTGGGGAGAACATCCTGAGCGCGGTGTTTTTAAAACTACTGATGGTGGAGACACTTGGAACAAAATTTTATACGAAAATAATAAAACAGGTGTTGCAGACTTAGTCATGGATCCTACCAACCCGAACAAATTAATTGCCACACTTTGGGAACATAAACGTGATCCTTGGTTTTTTAATTCTGGAGGTGAAGGTTCTGGTTTACATATTACCCATGATGGTGGAAAAACTTGGAAAAAAATAACTGAAGACGATGGGTTTCCAAAAGGTGATTTAGGACGAATAGGCGTCGCTATTGCAGCAAACAAACCAAATATCATTTATGCTTTGGTTGAAGCCAAAAAGAATGCACTTTACAAAAGTGAAGATGGTGGTTTTAAGTGGAAAAAAGTCAATGATAAAGATGATATTGGAAATAGACCATTCTACTATTCCGAAATTTATGTCGATCCCCAAAATGAAAACAGAGTTTATTCTGTTTTTACTTATGTGAATGTGTCTCAAGATGGTGGAAAGAATTTTAAACAATTAATGCCAGCATATGGTGTAAGTAACGGTATTCATCCTGATCATCATGCGTGGTGGATTCATCCTGAGAATGGTGATTTTATGATTGATGGTAATGATGGCGGAATGAATATTACCAAAGATGGTGGAAAAACATGGCGCTTTATTGGCAATCTTCCCGTGGCTCAGTTCTATCATATCAATGTCGATAATGAGTTTCCATATAATGTATATGGTGGGATGCAAGATAATGGCTCTTGGCGAGGACCAGCTTATGTTTGGCGAGCACAAGGCATTAGAAATAGTTATTGGCAGGAAATAAGTTTTGGCGATGGTTTTGATGTGATTCCAGATAAAGACGATGCTCGCTATGGCTGGTCCATGAGTCAGCAAGGCTATGTAAGCCGTTACGATTGGCAAACGGGAAATAATTATTTGGTACGGCCAACACATCCAAATCCCGAGGTAAAATTAAGATTCAATTGGAACTCTGCCATTAACATCGAGCCATTTGATAATAGCACCATTTACTTCGGAAGTCAGTTTGTGCATAAATCAACAGATAAAGGTGAAACCTGGGAAGTCATCTCACCAGATTTAACGACCAACAATCCCGAAAAACAAAAACAATCCGACAGTGGAGGATTGACCTTGGATGTAACTGGTGCGGAAAATCATACTACTATTTTGGTCATTGAACCTTCTCCTTTGGAAAAAGATATGTTATGGGTTGGTACTGATGATGGTCGTGTGCATTACACCAAAGATGGTGGACAAAATTGGACAGACGTTTCCGAAATAAAAGGTTTACCAAAAAATAGTTGGATTGCACAAATAAAAGCTTCCAACAAAAATAAAGGAGAAGCGCTTTTAATCGCTAATGATTACAGACGATTCAATTATACACCTTACGCCTTCAGAACAAAAAACTATGGAAAAACTTGGGAACGCATCGTTGATGAGAATGATGTAGAGAGTTATACATTGTCTATTGTTGAAGATATTGAAGAACCTAATCTCATCTTTTTAGGTACTGATGACGGCCTATATATTTCTATTGACGCGGGAAACAAATGGACGAAATGGACCGAAGGCTTTCCAACCACTTCCGTCAAGGATTTAGTGATACAACCAAGGGAACACGATTTAGTCATAGGTACTTTTGGACGTGCGGCATGGATTTTAGATGATATTAGACCTTTGCGGGAACTAGCTAAGAATAAATCGGTGATGTCTTCGAACATCAAATTATTTAATCCACCTACAGCGTATCAAGCATCTTACCAACAACCAACAGGAAGTCGCTTTGGAGCTGATGCCATGTATCATGGCGAAAATCGTGATGGAGGAGCTCGGTTTAGTTATTTTTTCACTAAAAAAGATATGCCAAAAGATGAGAAAAATGATGATGATGATGATGATGATGATGATGATGATGATGATGTCATTCAGAGCGATAGCGAAGAAGCTCTAGAGGATAAAGAAGAAGGAAAAGTCTCCTGGGATTCTTTGACTTTAAAATTATATGATGGCACTCGTTTAATCAGAACTTTAAAGACAAAGGCACCAAAAGAAAACGGTGTGCATAAATGGATCTGGAATATGGATGAAGCTGGAGTTGATAGACCGTCACGAAAAATAAGAAAAGCGAAAATAGAATTTGGAGGTGTCAGAGTAAAACCTGGAATATACAAAGCAATTTTACATTATGGCGACCAAACTTCTGAAACAACTGTAAAAGTTGCATCTGATCCAAGATTAGATATTTCCCAAAAGAACATCGATGAGGTTTATGCGGCTTCAAAAGAATTGGAACAATTACAGCAAACTGCTTTCAATGCCGTAAAACAATTAATAGAAAGTAAAACGATTGCCGAGACATATCAAAAAGATTTAGCCAAACTCGATAAAGAAGCTTATAAAGCACAAATTAAAAACTCAAGAGACATCGTAAAATCAATTGATAGCCTAATCGACAATTATTTGGGTAAAGTCGATAAACGCCAAGGCATTACAAGAAGTCCAGAAGTGACGCCTCTACAACGTTTGTATAAGGCGAGAGGTTATGTCAATGGCAGCCAGACAGGATTAACCGCCACAGAAACCACTTTAATTAAACAGGCTAAAGATGCTTTGAATGCATTATTCTCAGAAACTAACAGCTTCTATAATAAAGACTGGAAAGCATATCAAGAAGAAATGAAACAGGTTCAAATAGATCCCTTTAAAGACATCAAAACTTTTACAATTGACTAGAACCAATTTAACTTTAAAACCAAACCATATGAAAAAATCACTTGTATTACTTTGCGTAAGTACCATTCTGTTTTCTTGTAAAGAGGACAAGGACACTACAGTCGCTCAGCGCGATATTGAGAATTACACTATTGAACAGTTTATGGACAATGAAGCGATAAGTGGAGGAAGTTTCTCCCATGACAATAGTACGCTATTGATTTCTAGCAACCGCTCAGGGATTTATAATGTATATACCATTCCAACCAAAGGTGGTGAAATGACTCCGATTACTGCTTCTGACAGTACCTCTTACTTTGCAAATGCCTATTTTCCAGATGATAACAGAATGTTAATTAGTGCAGATGGAAATGGAGATGAAATCAGTCACTTATACGTTAGGGAATTAGATGGCACCATCACAGATATTACACCTATTGAGGGTGCAAAAGCCGACTTCTATGGCTGGTCTAAAGATGATAAGTATTTGTACTATGGCTCTAATAAACGCAATCCTAAATTTTTCGATGTATATAAAATGTCCATTGACGGTTACACTTCTGAGATGCTTTACCAAAATAATGATGGTATGAATTTTAGCGGTATATCAGAAGATGAAAACTATTTTGCACTTTCTAAAACCGTAAATACAAATGATAGTGACTTGTTTATTTACAACGCTACAACAAAAGAAACCACAAAAATCAATGAGACGCTGAGCAGTAATTCTGCTCAGGACTTTTCTAAGGACAACAATACCTTTTATTATACCACTGATGAAGGTTCTGAATTTTCTTATTTAATGTCCTATAATTTAGACACGAAAGAAAAGAAAAAAGTAGTTGAAAAGTCTTGGGATGTGGTAGGTAGTGGTTTTACTTCTGATGGAAACTATATGGTAGTTTATGTAAACGAAGATGGTAAAAATGCCATTGAAGTTTTAGATACCAAAACAATGAAACCAATAGAATTACCGAAT